>JAFTBX010000138.1 GCA_017455005.1 Lachnospiraceae bacterium
TACCATCATATGCTGACCTTTGGTAACGGAGAGTCCAGCTCCGTCTCCCATACTCTGCAGTCCGGTGTGCCCGGGAAACAACCGCATTTCTGTTCGCCCTCGGAAGTCCATTCGACGGAATATCTCACGCTGCGATCTCACCATCCGCAGCTCTCTCATGTGACAGGGAAGCCGTCTACTTACTCTTCCTCAACGGTTTAGCGTAGTATAATCCTAAAATCAGGGGTTGTCAAGGGACAAAAATGATAATAGGACATCGGAATTATTATAACAGGCATTGAATGCCCGAAGAAAAAGGCGTAATACAGGAAAGAAGGGTCAGGGAAAAAGTGGCATAGAGACATTAAATATGGTATAAAGAACAAAGCGGACAGTGCGTCTGGTACAGGTACTGCCATAGACGACATTGCGATCAAAAGAACCGGTCCGGAAATCCGGTACGGCAGACGGAAGGACCGGCAGATGGCCGGTGAAAGAAAGACGAGGATAACAATGATATCTTTAGAGAGTGACTACATCACGGGAGCACATCCGGAGATCTTACGGAGACTGATCGAGACAAACATGGAGGCTGAGTCCGGCTACGGCCTGGACCGGTATTCTGAGAGCGCGAAGGAAAAGATCCGTGCTGCCTGCGTATGCCCGGAGGCGGAAGTGGAGTTTCTCGTGGGCGGCACGCAGACCAACTCGGTCATCATTTCCACCATGCTTAAGGACTGGCAGGGCGTCGTAGCTGCGCGAACGGGCCATGTCAGCATGCATGAAGCCGGCGCAATCGAGTACTCCGGCCATGAAGTCATGGAGATCCCGCAGAAGGACGGAAAGATCGACGCGGAGACGCTGGGGAGGTATCTCGCGGATGTCTACGCGGATGGCAATCTCGAGCATATGATGTACCCTGGGATGGTCTACATTTCCCATCCGACGGAGTACGGAACGCTCTATACAAAGAAGGAACTTGAGGATATCGCGGATGTGTGTCATCAGTATGAGCTGCCGCTCTTTATGGACGGCGCGCGCCTGGGTTACGGGATCATGAGTCTCGATACGGATGTGACGCTGGAAGATATCGCGCGGATCTGCGACGTTTTTTATATCGGCGGCACCAAGGTCGGTGCGCTTTGCGGTGAGGCGGTCGTCTTTACGAAGCATAACCGTCCGCAGCATTTCGTGCATTCGATCAAAAAACGCGGCGCGCTCCTTGCAAAGGGAAGGCTCCTCGGCATCCAGTTCGATACGCTTTTCACCGACGGGCTCTACTTTGAGATCAGCCGGCACGCGATCGAAATGGCCGAAGAGATGAAGAAGATCTTCCATAGAAAAGGGTATGCCTTCTATCTCGAGTCTCCGACCAATCAGCAGTTTATCATCCTCGAAAACGGGAAGATGGAGGAGCTGAAAAAGGATGTGGCGTTCAGCTTCTGGGAGAAATATGACGAGACGCATACGGTCGTGCGGTTCGCGACCTGCTGGTCTACGACGGAGGAAGATCTGAAAAGGTTGGAGGCGGTGCTGTAAAAGCGGCGCCGCGGTAAAATCACGGTATTCCAGCCCATGGTTTTCAAAATTGCAAAGCAGCAGGAGCTTTCCAACCCGGTTTGATACGCTCAGAAACGTTACCAGAACACCATCCAGTTATTATCCCCGTCAGAATCATCCACGACAGTGATCCTGAGAAAGATAAGGCATATTAAAAACAGCGGGGCCACGTAGATCGTGCAGATATCCAGAGTAAAATCTATCATCTCCTCAAACTGCGGTATGGTGATCAGTTTAAGGAAACGGAAAAGATAGGACGCGAGCATGTGTATGGAAACAACAGAAGGGAGAACGATCGTACCGCCCAGTGCTCCCGAAAATAAAAATGGGAGAATGCCGGCGCAGATAAAAAACATCCATCGGTCAGTTTCCTGCATGCCCATGAAAGCGCAGTATGGTCTTTTGAAAAAAACGAAACCGATCAACATGATCAGTGTATTGAGGAGGACCAGAGGAAAAAACACGATGGCAAGCTTGGTGGCTGCCATAAACAAAACAACGATGAACATGATGACGAACATGATCGCTATGAACCCGGTGGACAAGTGCCCGTCCACGAAAGGAGTATACGTCATCGTTGATAATTTCTCAATGAAAGCCGAAAAACGCTGAGCCACGCCACCAAAGACGAACGTCACAAAATCCCGGATAACACTGATAAAAAAATTCAACACGGTCAACATTGCATTTCCACCCTTCTGTCTGTAGATAATATCGCCGGACCCCGATAGTCTTATTTGATCCTGTTGAGACTGATTATACCATATTATAGAAGTTTTGAGTCCGATGAGGTGGGGCTGTCGCACTAAGCGGCGGCCCCGGTAATAATCATGTCTGGATTAATCTATATCAACGATAACCCAAGTACATAAAAAAACCGATTGTATAATCAGCTTTCTTTAGCAAAGTGACGAAATTGGAACAATCAACAAAATTGATATTGATAATTTGTAAGATTTATACAATAATTAGTTGGACCTAACAGCCGGCGGAAGCCTGCAGCCGGGGCAATAAAACATGGAGAGGGATATTTATGATTACTACTGGAGTTGGTTTTTTCACGTTCCTGCTGACCGTGATGGCAGTCGTCTTCACGATCACGAGAAAGTTCAAGGATGCAAAGATCTTTAACGTCATCCCCGGACTGGTCTGGCTGATGCTGATCGTTGCCGCATGCGCGACCTTCGGCGTTTTTGACCTGGAGGCTGAGGGAGTGCAGAATGCACAGAACCTGATGTATTCGACGTTTCTGCCGATGATGCTGATCATGTTCATGCTGACCTGCGATATCCGCAACATTATCAAGATGGGGCCGAAAATGATCATTGCCTTCCTTGTGGCGTCCTGCGGCGTCGTCATCGGACTGTTCACATCTTTCATGATCTTCCGGGCGATCCTGCCGGCAAGCGCGTGGGGCTCCTTTGCTTCGGTTTCCGGTTCCTGGATCGGTGAGACGGTCAACATGGTAGCTGTCGCTTCCGTTTTTGGCGTAGAAGGTACGGACTATGTTTACGCCGTGCTGATGGATACGGTCGGTTTTACGATTCTTTCCTCAGTCGCTTTCGCGCTGGTTCCTCACGCAAAGACCTGGAACAAACTGTTCCATGCCAATACTGACGGTCTCGACGAGATCGCGCGCAAGATCGAGATGTCCGAGCAGCAGAGAGACATCTCTGCTCCGGAAATGTACGATTATGTGCTTCTGTTCGCAATCGCTCTGGTTGGCACCTGCGGCATCAACATGCTGATCCCGCATCTTCCGAAGGTCACGTTCCTGTCCAATACAGGATGGAGAGTCGTGCTTTCTTCCCTGCTCGGCATCGCGCTGGGCCTGACCAGACTGCACTGGCTGAAGGGCGCGAGCCAGGTTGCCAATGTCTTCCTTTACCTGAGCCTTTGCGTGACCATGTCCTACTCGGACCTCAGCACCTGCACCGCGGCGCCGGCGTTTGCCGCTGCGGCTGCACTCGCCATCGTCATCACGCTGGCAGTATGGGTGCTGCTGAACCGCCTGCTGCATTTCGATCTCTTCACCGCAGAGGTGGCGCTGATGGCAAACTTCGGCGGTACTTCCTCCGCGCCGATCATGGCGGCGGCGCATAACCCCAACTGGATCTCGTTCGGTATCCTGCTCGGATTCTTCGGCGATCTGGTCGGAACCGCGCTCGCGATCGGGTTCGGTAACATCCTTCAGCTTGCCGCGGGGATTTGATCTGTGATACAATAGGACGGCTGCATAATAGGCAGACCGTTCTATTTTTGTTGTGATTTATGTACGGGACGGGATGCCGGCGAAACAGGAGTGAAGTAAGGTTTATCCGGGAGCGTGTACCATGAGCGCAGATATTTCCGAGATCGCGGCAAAGATGATCGAATTTTCCGATGGCAATGTCTTCGACATTAACCATTTCATGAAGGTGCACGGCTTCGCGCGCCTGATCGGCCTGGGAGAGGGCCTCGGCGGCTCTATGCTTGAAACGCTGGAGATCGCTGCGCTGGTGCACGATATCGGTATCCAGCGCTGCCGTGAAAAATACGGCAGCACCAACGGGCGTCTTCAGGAAAAGGAAGGAATGGCGCTCGCAAGGGAATTTCTGCGGCAGTTTGATCTTCCGTCAGAGCAGCTGGCACGAATCGTCTATCTGGTCGGACACCATCATTCTTATTTCGTGGCGGACGGGATCGACTACCAGATCCTGCTGGAGGCGGACTTCATCACAGTGGCGGGAGAGAGCCCGAAGTTCGTGAAGCATGACGTGGAGGAGTTTGCGGAAGCGGTCTTCCGTACGAAGACGGGTCTGAGGCTCCTTCGGAGCATGTACCGGCTGGAGAAGACGGACGGACAGAATGAATGATAAAAAAGAACGAATGTCAGAAACAGAATAACTGACGAAAACAGAACAGACGAAAAAAGGGGGCCGTCGCACTTCAGACTGATCCAGCGAAGCGATCAGTCTGGACCGCTGACTTCGAGAGTTCGGTTCGAAGACGGCGGAAATAAAAAGACTTCAGTCGTATGACTGAAGTCTTTTTAATGACGCCATCGAGAATCGAACTCGAGTTACCACCGTGAAAGGGTGGTGTCTTAACCTCTTGACCATGGCGCCTTACGCCCCAACCAGGACTTGAACCTGGGACCCCCTGATTAACAGTCAGATGCTCTAACCAACTGAGCTATTGAGGCACTGAGATATGCTTGTCTTCACAAGCTTTATCATTGTATAGGAAAAATCCGATTATGTCAAGGCACAATTTTGCTTTCGCACAAATTGACTGTCTCAGGGTTCCTGATAGTATCTGCAGAAGCCGCGCTTTACCATTTCATTGATGCAACCTTTCGCTGTACGGCGGCCGATCTGGTATACACGTTCAAGCTCTTCGGGATCCTTTTCCATCTTGCCGATATCGAGATCTGCGGGCGGACGGATGGCGAAGGTATTGCCGAGTTCCTCCTGCTTTTCAATGTATTCGAGCGTGCGGTTATACCTGAGATGCCGGTCATCCATGGCACGGATGAACGCGGGATAATGTCGGTAGGTGATCTTTGCAAGCGGCATCAGCGGGTTGTGCTCTTTGACATAGCCCTTAGGCTGGGTCAGGATGACGACGTTTCTGCGATAGCCGATCTTTTGCATGAACTTCAGGGGGATCGAATCGCAGATACCGCCGTCCAGGAACTTGCGGCCCCTGAGCTCTACGATATGTGAAAGAAGCGGCATGGAAGCCGAGGCACGGATCCAGTCAATATCTTCCTTTAGGCCCTTGCAGCTCTTATAGTAAACGGGCTTGCCTGTCTCCACATCGGAGGCAACGATGTAAAACTCCATGGGGTTGGAAGCGAAAGTCTCAGAGTCCCATGGATCGAGTTCGAACGGGAGTTCCCGGTAGCAGAAGTCCACGCCAAAGAGGTCGCCGGTTGTGATCAGGTTATGGAAGCTCGCGTAACGGCGGTCGGAGCAGTACTTTTTGTTATAGCGGCGGGCACGCCCGATCTGGCGGGACTTGATGTTGCATCCGAATGTCGCGCCGGCGGACACACCGACAGCGCCGTCAAAGGTGAGCCCGTGCTCCATAAAGACGTCAATGACGCCGCAGGTGAACATGCCGCGCATGGAGCCGCCCTCCATGACGAGACCGATCTTATCTCTGGTATCCGAAGTATTTTCCATAAAAACCTCATGCGGATGGAAGGGGCAAAACCGGTCCGTACCGGTTCCGGCCTTCCTGTTAGCTTAATGTATTTTATGTATCAAGTTATATCATAAATGATGGTTTTCTGCTATATTTTATGAGTGTGCGGAGCGCGGAACGATCATGAAAGCTGACTGGTATGGGAGTAGAAGGATGCGAAGAGAAGAAATTGACATGCTGAAAGGTAATCTCTGGACGGGAATGCTTGCGTTTACCGTGCCTCTGATGCTGACCAATATCCTGCAGCTTTGTTTTAACGCGGCGGATATGATCGTTGTCGGGCGCTTCGTGGGCAAAGAGTCTCTGGCTGCGGTCGGTTCCACGACCAATATCGTTCTTCTGCTCATCAACATTTTCATAGGTATTTCAGTAGGTGCCAACGTTGTAACGGCACAGTGCATCGGCGAGGGCGCGGAGAAGGATGTAAGGGATTCGATCCGGACAGCGGTGACCTTCAGCCTGGCCGCGGGTCTCGGGCTCATTCTGCTCGGGCAGGTGATCGCGCGGCCTATCCTGGAAATGCTGGGCTCTCCCGCGGATGTAATCGGGAAGTCGGAAACGTATCTCCGGGTCTATTTCTGCGGCATGCCCGTCATGATGCTTTATAACTTTTCCACGTCGACGCTCCGCGCCTTTGGAGATACAAAGCGGCCGATGTATTATCTGACACTTTCCGGCGTGATTAACCTGGTCCTGAACGTGATCTTTGTCGTGGCGTTCCATATGGACACTTTCGGTGTGGGTCTTGCGACCGTGCTGTCGCAGGCGGTCTCGGCACTTCTTACGGTAAGACGGCTCAGCCTGCTGGATGAACGATACCGGTTCCGCATCACGGACCTTGGATTCCGTCCGGATATGCTGAAGAGGATCCTGCGGGTAGGCGTGCCTGCGGGACTTCAGAACATCATGTTTTCCATCGCGAACCTGACGGTGCAATCATCGGTCAACAGCTTCGGGTCCACGGTAATGGCGGCGGCAACGGCTTCTTCCAATGTAGAAAACATCACTTATCTGGCAATGAAGGCCTTTCAGTATGCGAACCTGAGCTTTGTCGGACAGAACTACGGCGCCGGAAACCTTCTGAGGATACGGAAGGTCATGCGTGTAAGTACGGTTCTTGCGGTCGGCTTCGGCATCCTGCTCGGCTACATTTCCATCGCGCTCGGACCGTATATCTTCCGGATCTACTCTGGTGATCCGGAGGTCATCGCCTACGCAAGCCGGAAGCTTCTGATTATCAATTCCATGTACTTCCTGAGTGGTATACAGGATGTGTATTCCGGAGGCATCAAGGGCTTCGGCAGGTCCACCGTTGCCATGGTCAACGGTATCGTGGGCGTCTGCCTGACCAGGCTCATCTATATCTGGACCGTTTTTGCGCACTGGCCGACTTTTGATGTGCTCTTTGCCGTCTATCCGGTCTCCTTTGCCGTTACAGCGCTGCTGATGTGCGTCACATTTTACATTTTGTACCGCAGGATCCTGCGGGAAGAAGGGACTAAACCGGCGCGCCCCTGAGAAACCGTCTCAACCTTAAGTCGCTTGAGCGAACCCGTTAAATATGATAGAATGGTATTGCTGATATAAATGATATCAATGATATACCTGAATGATCATATTTAAGGAGGTAATTACCCATGGAGATGAAGTTTTACAAGTGTGTCAAGTGCGGCGCGGTCGCTACATTTATCGGCAGAGGCTGCGATTCCATCTCCTGCTGCGGCGAGCAGATGCAGGAGCTGATCCCCGGCACCACCGAGGCGGCTAAGGAAAAGCACATCCCGGTAGTTGAGATGGATGGAAAGACGATCAACGTCAAGGTCGGTTCTGTTGCGCATCCGATGCTTCCGGAGCACTATATCCCCTTTATCGCGCTGGAGACCAGCCAGGGCGTACAGATCAAGGATCTGAAGCCGGGCGATGAGCCGAAGGCAAGCTTCGAGCTCGCTGAGGGTGAGGAGTGCAAGGGAGCGCTTGCATACTGCAACCTGCATAACCTCTGGAAGGCCTGAGCGGAAAACGCGGGAGCGTAACTGAAACGGTCGGAGAAGGCTGATTCAGGCAGCGTATTATAACCGCAGCGAAAGCATTGATATAACTGAATAATAGCGTTTTGAAGCCGTGATCCGTTATTCGTGACGGACACGGCTTTTTTCTGCATTTTTATGCACCCATTATAAAAAAAACTATTTACAAATCGCGTGGAAGTGGTATAATTGCGCACATGTATACAATTATACGTTAATATGATTATTCGCAGATTTGAAGTACACTTCGGTACGCGGAACTGCAGATATCATGTAACTGTTCATACAGTTTTATGAACGCATAGAAAGCAACAAAGGAGTAATGTATCATGCTTGAAATGTCGAAGAAGACCAACCTGCTGGAGCAGAATCAGTACAAATACCAGCTGCAGGATATTCCGGATCCCAACCTGTACCGGGACCTCTACAGTTATGAAGAAGTGCCGAAGGTCGCGTTCAACCACAGACGTGTGCCGATGAACATGCCGGAGGAGATCTGGATCACCGACACGACCTTCCGTGACGGCCAGCAGTCGATCAATCCGTATACTGTCAAGCAGATCGTGGATCTCTATAAGCTCGAGTCAAAGCTCGGCGGCCCCTACGGCATTATCCGCCAGACTGAGTTCTTCGTCTACAGCGAGCGTGACCGTGAGGCGATTCAGCAGTGCCAGGATCTGGGACTCCGTTTCCCGGAGATCACTTCCTGGATCAGAGCGACCAGAGAGGACTTCAAGCTGGTCAAGGATCTCGGTATCCGCGAGACCGGTATCCTCGTTTCCTGCTCCGACTATCATATCTTCAAAAAGCTGAAGATGACCCGTAAGCAGGCGATGGAAAAGTACCTGGAGACCGTCAGTGACGCTTTCGAGGCAGGCGTCATGCCGCGCTGCCATCTGGAGGATATCACCAGAGCCGATTTCTATGGCTTTGTTGTTCCGTTCGTCAACGAGCTTTCCAAGATGTCCCGTGACGCGGGCATCCCGGTCCGTATCCGTGCCTGCGATACGATGGGCTACGGTGTTCCGTACACGGAAGTTGCGCTGCCCCGTTCCGTACCGGGCATCATTTACGGCCTGCAGCACTACGCGGATGTTGAAAGTGACATGCTTGAGTGGCATGGACATAACGACTTCTACAAGGCGGTCGCCAATGCTTCCACCGCATGGCTTTACGGCGCGTGCGCGGTCAACTGCACGCTGCTCGGCATCGGTGAGCGTACCGGAAACGTTCCGCTGGAGGCGATGGTCTTTGAGTATGCTTCCCTTCGCGGTTCCCTCGATGGTATGGATCCGACCGTCATCACCGAGATCGGCGAGTACTACAAGAACGAGATCGGCTACAAGATCCCGCCGATGACCCCGTTTGTCGGCCGTAACTTCAATGTGACCCGTGCCGGCATTCATGCGGACGGACTCCTGAAGGATGAGGAGATTTACAACATTTTCGATACAGACAAGATCCTGAACCGTCCTGCGATGGTCGCGATCAACAAGAACTCCGGACTTGCCGGCATTGCCTACTGGATGAACCAGAACTACCGCTTAAAGGGCGACAAGCAGGTCGACAAGAAGGACCCGGTCGTCATGAAGCTGAAGGAGTGGGTCGACAAGGAATATGAAGGCGGACGTACCGCGACTCTGTCCAACGAAGAGATCGAAGGCAAGCTCGAGGAGTTCTCAAACGGCCTTTACAAGAGGCAAGGCTGATAACGGGAGGAAAGAAAGATGGCAGTTTTAAGAGACCACAGAACCATATCGATCGCAGATCAGATCTTTGAACAGCTGGAAAAGGATATCCTGACCGGCAAGTACCAGCGCGGCGACATTTTGAGCGAGATGAAGCTTTCCGCGGAGCTCGGCGTCAGCCGTACCCCCGTGCGTGAGGCGATCCGCCGTCTGGAGCAGGAGCATATCATCCGTGAGAATGGACGCGGACTGGAAGTCGTCGGCATCAGCCGTGACGACATGCTTGACATGTACGAGATCCGTATCCAGCTCGAAGGCATCGCGGCTGCAAAGGCGGCGACCCACATCACCGATGAGCAGCTGAAGGAAATGGCAGAGATCCTGGAACTGCAGCGCTACTATATCGATAAGACCAGCACGCCGGGTGAATTTGCGGATGATATCAAGGATCTCGACTCCCGGTTCCACGGACTGATCTATAAAAGCTGCGGCAGCATGGCGTACTGCGATACCCTGCTTCCGATGCACCGCAAGATGACCAAGTTCCGCAAGGCTTCCGTCAGCAAGAAGAGCAGAGCGACGCACTCCTATCAGGAGCATGTCGCGATCTACGAGGCGCTGAAGAGTCATGAGCCGGAGCTGGCGCGTTCCCGTACAGTACAGCACATCATCAACGCGCGTGACAGCATCAAGGCGATCCAGGAAGTGTAAGGAAGCGAGGTAAACAATGGACAGTTATTACAATGAAATGATAGATAACGCGGTCATCCATTTCCGGAAGCTTCTGGAGGGACAGCTGGAGCGTCAGAACAATATGGAGCACGCGGCTCCCGCGAAGGACTTCGCACATCTTGACCATATCCGCATCGGCGTCTGCGGAGGCGACGGCATTGGCCCGATCATCGTGGAATCCGCAAGCAAGATCATGGATACCCTGCTTGCGGACGAGATCGCGTCCGGCCGTGTGGAGATCGTCAATATCGAAGGACTGACCCTCGAGAACCGCATGGCGCACGGCCAGGCGGTACCGGATGACGTTATGGCGGAGATCAAGAGCTGTGACGTGCTCTTAAAGGGACCGACCACGACCCCGCAGGGTGCCAATACCCTCGGCAGTGCCAATGTCGCGATCAGAAGAGCCCTGGACCTTTATGCCAATGTCCGACCGGTCAGCGTACCGGAGCTCGGAATCGACTGGTGCTTCTTCCGCGAGAACCCCGAGGGCGAGTACGCGCTCGGCGGCGACGGCATTGAGATCCCGGAAAAGCTCTCTATGGACTTTAAGGTAACGACGGACGCAGGTACCCGCCGCATCGCGCGCGCTGCCTGTGAATATGCCCGCAACAACGGCAAGACGAAGCTGGCGATCGTTACCAAGAACAATGTCATCAAGAAGACCGACGGCAATTTCTCCCGGATCTGCCATGAAGTGGCGGCGGAGTATCCGGAGATCACGGCCGGTGACTATATCGCGGATATCGTGACCGCGAGCCTGATCGACCCGTACCGTCAGAAGGATTATGAGGTTTTCGTGCTTCCGAATCTCTACGGCGACATCATCACGGATGAGGCAGCGCAGCTGCAGGGCGGCGTCGGTACCGCCGGCAGCTCCAATATCGGAGACCAGTACGCGATGTTCGAGGCGATCCACGGATCCGCGCCGCGTAAGATCGAGCGCGGTGAGGGCGGCTACGCGAATCCGACCAGTATCATCAAGGCAGCAGAGTTCATGCTGCGCCATGTGGGCCTGAACGCGCAGGCGGATAAGCTCGCGAAGGCGATGGAGATCTGCAATGAGACCGAGAAGAAGGTCGTGATCACGGGTCATGCGGACGGCGCGACGTGCGAGGAGTTTACGGAGTACGTGCTGGAGACGCTGGCGAAACTGTAAGAGGAATAATTATGATTAAATTGTACGATCACGGCGTCTATATCGCGCGTGGTGAAAGATTATATGACAGCCTGGAAGCGCTGGAGGCGGCGGAGGGTCTCGAGGTCAGAAGCGAGGTCGGTTTTAAACTGATCGGCGACGAGGCGGAAGACCAGGCGTCGAAGGGCACCATGGCCTATGGCATCCTGAAGGCGCACAATCAGTCTGAGGATATGGACCACATGCGGCTGAAGTTTGACTCGCTGGCGAGCCACGACATCACCTATGTCGGCATTATCCAGACCGCAAGGGCGTCGGGTCTCACGGAGTTTCCGATGCCGTATCTGCTGACCAACTGCCACAACAGCCTTTGCGCGGTCGGCGGCACTATCAACGAGGATGACCATAAGTTCGCGCTTTCCGCAGCGCATAAGTTCGGCGGTATCTATGTGCCGGCCAACCTCGGCAATATTCACA
>JAFTBX010000139.1 GCA_017455005.1 Lachnospiraceae bacterium
ATAGCCAAACGGTAAGGCAGCGGACTCTGACTCCGTCATTTCAAGGTTCGAATCCTTGTAGCGCTGTAAGCCTCCTGAGTGATCAGGAGGCTTTTTATTGCAAAAATCCGGGGCGCTTCCTTAGCGGAAGTGCCCCGGATTTACTTTACTGTCATGAATGGAAATGTCCCGGTTTTAATGCTCCGACAGCGTCAAATACCAGTTCTTCAGGTTCTCCGAGTGTCTCGATGTCTTCCCGGGCTTTGATCTTATTCCAGAGATGTTCTGAAACATACATATACTCCAGTGCCGTCGTATCATGGATATAGACGGCATCCGCCTCCTCCATATGTTCCAGTCCGGCCGCTGTGAATGCCACATCGATTGCGCTGCGGTCATCCGGAACAACGCAGGGGATCTTTGCCTGCAGCAGGCAGGAGGAGGTCAGTCCCGTGAGCCCTGTCGCATGGATGTTGATCTTGTCAAACAGGCGCCTTGTGATAACATCGGCGATACCGAGTCCCATCGTGTTGCCGTGGGTCTCTTCTGTCACATCCAGAACCGCGATCGTCTTGATCACCGGCTTTTCCGGCTCTTTCTGTCCGCGGATCATGATACGTCCGACCACCTTGGTATCGATCGTTGTCCCGGAGTACTGCTTGCCGCATTCCTGTACGATGAGTGTATCCAGTTCATCGACCGGAAGGCGTCCTGCCCTTTCCTTGGACCGGGCAAGGATCCGGGACTCCGCTTCTAAAAGCTCCCGCGGATCGATAGCCTCCACATAGTCCGTTTCATGCTTCCAGTTCTCAGTCACTGCCAATGCAAACGCCACCGGGAGTTTCTTCAGGATAACATCTCCTGCTTCCCGGATGCAGGGGCCGTATCCTCTGCGGATCGCACCGGTATGTATGATCCTGGCGCCTGCGGGATTGCCGATACCGATCGCCATCAGCTTATAGATGCCGCTCTCGGTGATGTCTTCAAAATCGGTATGCTCCTTGATACGGTTGAAAAGGATCACCTTATCAAACTCCAACGCAAGCGGGTTTCCATAGATCACGGTGCCTTCCGCACCGGTTCCGTAAACGACACTCTCCGCACAGGTACGAATGGGTGCCCCCAACGCTTCTTCCGTGACGCCAAGAGATGCCAGTACCTCCCGCTGACCTTCAGCCTGACCGTCACCATGGCTTCCCATGGCAGCAAAAATCGTCGGGATACCGCCGGCTTCCTTAACGATCTCTACCAGCGTGCGAACGATCACGGGCAGATTCGCGATGCCGCGGCTGCCCACTGCAATGCCGACAGTTTTTCCCTCCAGTGAAGCCAGTTCCAGTTTGCCGGCATCTTCCAGCATGCTGACCGCATCTCTTACTTCTAACGCTACGTTTTCAATCCTGTCCGCAGGTTTTACCTGGCGGATCCTTACAAACTTCGGAAACATTGATTCATCCTTCCTTATATACCATCAGATCGTTTTTACGTCAGAATCGGTGACACTCTGTAAAGCGAGAACTCCCTGTGCCCGAGACGCTCTGCGACCGTTTCCTTTCCTTCCGCAACCGCCAGGATATCCTTCCAAAGCTTCTCGCCGCCCTGTCGGATCGTCATATCCCCCTCGATGATTTCCGAAAGGTCGAGATCAAAGTTTTCCGCCATGATCCCGGCGATAAAAGCATTGGCAGTTACTTTATATACCGGCGAGGAAGCAAATCCCATCGGTGTGCCGCGTCCCGTCGTGAAAATAATTATCTGAGCGCCTGCGCAGGCAATTCCGAGAGAACAAGCCAGATCGTTGCCCGGCGTGTCCACATAGGTCACGCCCGGTTTCGTCGCTTTCGCCCCGAAGGGGATCGCGTCCACGATTTTCTCCTGTCCGATCTTCATGACGCCGCCGAGGGATTTTTCCTCGATCGTGCTTAATCCGCCTTCTATGTTGCCGGGCGATGGCTGGGTGCCTCTTAAGTCCACGTGCATATCCAGCGCCACCTGCTCAACCGCCTTGATCCTCTGATCAATGAAGTCAAACACCTCCGGTGTCGCTGCATGCCCACGGAGGATCTCCTCCGCCCCCATCAGCTCTGTCGTCTCACCAAAGACAGCCTTGCCGCCGGCTGCGCAGAGCTTTGCGGTAAACTCTCCAAGTGAAGGATTGGACGCAATGCCCGAGCTGAAGTCCGATCCGCCGCATTCAAGTCCCACTGTCAGGTTGGAGAGGTCCGCATCGACCCGCTCCTGCTTCGCAAGCTCTTTTTCAAAGGCCCGGCAGATCTCAATACCGCGCTCGATCGACGCAGTGCTTCCGCCGTATTCCTGCATAACAAGAAGTTCCGTCATGGGCTGTTCAGCCTTGATGGCATCGTAAAGATCATGCGGCAGGATTTCCTCGCATCCGAGCCCCAGTACAAGGACTGCTCCGTTGTTGGGGTGCGTTCCCATAGCTTTGAGACAGTTAAAAGAAAGATCCAGGTCCCGACCCAGCTGGTCGCATCCGTAAGGATGGCAGTAAGCGTCCGCATTTTCTACCGCCGCGGCGATCTGTTCCGCCACGTGATTGGCGCACGCGACAGTCGGAATAACTGCGATCCTGTTCCGGACGCCGTAAGTTCCGTTCGGCCTTGCATACATTTTCAGTTTCATATCTGTGATCCGCTCCTTTTCATCCAAAAGCCGGTCTGTGCTTCATTGAGTGTCATGCCTTATCGCCCCTTCCCCGGAGGCTTTCCAGGTTATGAGTGTGCACAAGTTCACCGACGCGGATATTCTTTGATGCTCCGCCGATCACCTGGCCGTACTTAAGGATTCTTTCCCCCGATGCAATATCACGAATCGCGGTCTTATGTCCGCGTCGGATATCATCCAGCACGGTGATCTGTCCGGTCTCTTCCTTTTCTGCATTCAGCAGAACAGCCATCTCCCCTTTTTTGATATCATCCAGCAGAGTGGCGACATTATCAATGTCTGAAAGGATCATTGCTCTTTTCATAATTACATCCTCATGATTCAAAACAGGTCATGCCGGATTTGCCAGCATGACCCATCCCTACCCCCATGGCTGAAAACGCTTAATCAATTACAGCGATTGCATTCAGTTCGAAATTGGCCTTGGTTCCGACAAAACCGGTAACGACAGCCGCGATCCTTGCAGGAAAATGGCCTTCCTCGAAGTAAGATCTGTAGACTTCGTTAAATGCAGGCATGATGGCGGGGTCCTTGATGAACAGCTGGATCTGAACGATATCTGCAAGTGTGCCGCCTGCCTCTTCCACGATCGCCTTGAGATTTTCCATCACCTGCACGGTCTCTGCCTTGATGTCCGTACCGCCGCCGGCAAGCTCCCAGGATACAGGCTTCTCACCGCAAGTTCCTGCGATATACAAAGTATTTCCGGCTTTGATTGCCTGAGAATAAGGGCCTGTTGTCGGGCAGGGAGCATTTTTTGCGCGAATTATTTCTTTCATATTCAATCTCCTTAATTTATCTGAAATACATATAAATTATTCTGTGTTTCAACTCTATAGTTAGTATATAATATAAGCAGTTTAAAATAAACAGCACATATATTTAAACTTGTTTATACAATATTTTAAAACGAGGTCACATGGATACCAGAAAATACGAAGCCCTTCTCTATGCAGTCGAGCTCGGCAGTTTTTCCGCTGCCGCAGAAAAAATGGATTATACGCCTGCCGGCATCAGCCATATGGTGGAAGCAGTGGAACAAGACCTTGGTCTGGTCCTTCTGCATCGCGGTCCGAACGGCGTCAGTCTGAATGAAAACGGCCTGGAGCTGCTGCCGCAGATCCGCTCGATCGTACACGAAGCACAGCTTCTGAAGAGCAAAGCGGCGGATATCAACGGCATTGTATCCGGCACAGTTACAGTGGGCGCTTATTTCAGTATCGCCACACACTGGCTGCCCGACATCATACGCGATTTTTCAGCCGCGTATCCCGGTGTCAGTATCCAGATCCGGGAAGGCGGCCACCAGATGCAGATGCAGTGGCTGAAGGAAGCCGCCATTGATTTCGCCATGTGCAGTTTTGATCAGGCCTCTCCTTACCGTTGGATCCCGCTGCAGGACGATCCGATGGTCATCGTCGTTCCCGCGGCTCATCCTCTTGCTTCGCACAGGTCGCTTTCTCTTAAGGAATGCTCCGAAGCGCCTTTTGTCATGCCGGCGTTTGGCGACGACTATGACGTCAATCAGGCGGTCTCCGACAGCGGCGTCCGGCTGAAAATAAAGTACTCAACAGTAGAAAACTACAGCGCGATCGCCATGGTGGAAAGCGGGCTCGGTATCAGCCTGATGAACCGTCTGATCACACAAGGCCTGGACCGGAAGGTGGTCTGCGTCCCGCTTGATCCGCCGGCTTCAGTGCCGCTCGGTATCCTGATGCCCCACGGAGCGCTTTCGCCCGCCGCAGCCAGGATGGTCAGCTTTATCCAGGAAAAACTGAAAGCCTGATCGCCACTGCAGGGAGCGTGTTTTCTATACAGCAGTCTGCAAGTCACAAAAAGATCCGGGATCATAAGATCCCCGGATCTTTTTTATCTCATTTTATTGTTTCAAATCTGAATTCTTCAGTTCTTCTCACGGATCAGGCTGTGCCACTCCTGCAGGGAATGAAGCTCGCCGCTTCCATGTACCTGCAGTTCATGGATACCGTCGGCCGCTGCCTGCGCTGCTGCCATCGTGGTGATGTACGGGATACGCGCCTTGATTGCCGCCTTACGGATGTAGCTGTCGTCATGGATGGACTGCTTGCCGCTCGGGGAGTTGATGATCAGCTGGATCCTGCCGTTCGTGATGTGATCCGTGATATTCGGGCGTCCCTCGTAGAGCTTATTGACCTTCTCTACTTCGACGCCTGCCTCCGCGATCAGCCGGCAGGTCTCGCCGGTCGCCATGATCTTAAAACCGTCTTCCGCAAAGCTCTTCGCAAGCTCTGCCACACCTTCCTTATCCTGCCGGTTGAGAGAGATCAGCACGGTGCCGGACATCGGAAGCTCCGCCTTGGCCGCTTCTTCCGCCTTGACAAAAGCTTCGCCGGTGGTCTGTGCAATACCTAAGACCTCACCCGTGGAACGCATCTCCGGTCCAAGCAGCGGATCGACCTCCGGGAACATATTGAACGGGAATACTGCTTCCTTAACGCCGTAGTACGGGATATCTCTTTCCTTCAGTGAAGATACCGGAGACTTGCGTCCGGTCAGTTCGGATGTGATGATCTCCGTCGCGATCGGCACCATGCGGATGCCGCAGACCTTGGAAACAAGCGGCACGGTACGGGATGCTCTCGGGTTTGCCTCAAGTACATAGACGACGCCGTCTTCGATCGCGTACTGCATGTTCATCAGACCCACGACATGCATTTCTACAGCAATCTTTCTTGTATAATCGTAAATTGTCTTCAGGTTTTCTTCTGTTATGTTCTGGGACGGAATAATGCAGGCACTGTCACCGGAATGAATACCGGCACGCTCGATATGCTCCATAACGGCCGGTACGAATGCGTCGTTGCCGTCAGAGATCGCATCTGCTTCGCACTCCAGCGCGTTATGCAGGAAACGGTCGATCAGGATCGGACGGTCCGGAGTGACGCCGACTGCTGCGCGCATGTAGTCCTCCATGCTGCTGTCGTCACTGACCACTTCCATGCCGCGGCCGCCGAGTACGTAGGACGGGCGCACCATGACCGGATAGCCGATGGAGTTCGCAAGCGCCTTCGCCTCTTCCACGGTCGTAGCCATACCTGACTCCGGCATCGGGATGCCGAGCTTATCCATAACCTTACGGAACTGGTCGCGGTCTTCCGCGAGATCGATCACTTCCGGGGTCGTTCCGAGGATATTGACACCCTCTTTCTTCAGCTTGGCTGCAAGATTGAGCGGTGTCTGGCCGCCGAACTGCGCAATGACGCCGACCGGCTTTTCCTTGCGGTAGATCGCAAGAACGTCCTCCAGTGTCAGAGGCTCAAAGTAAAGCTTGTCGGATGTATCATAGTCCGTGGATACTGTCTCAGGGTTGCAGTTGACGATGATCGTCTCGAAACCGAGCTTCTTTAAGGACTGTGACGCATGGACGCAGCAGTAGTCAAACTCGATACCCTGACCGATACGGTTCGGACCGCCGCCGAGGATCATGATCTTCGGTTTGTCTTCATTGACCGGATCATGGTCTTCACCGTTATATGTTGAATAATAGTAGGAGCTTCCCTCAGTTCCGCTGACATGGACGCCGTCCCAGGCCTCGGTCATGCCAAGTGCCTCACGGCGGTTACGGATGAAGTCCTGCTTCACATGCAGGACCTGATGCAGATACATGTCGGAGAAGCCGTCTTTCTTAGCCTGGATGAGCGCCTTGTCAAACGCCGCCGCTGCCGCAGGATCAGCTGCTGCCGGATCAAAACCGTCATAAGCTGCCACCAGTGCCTCTTCCTCGTCAACCAGTTCCTTCATCTCCTGCAGGAAGTAATGCTTGACCTTGGTGATCTCAAAGATCTCATCCACAGTCGCGCCCTTACGCAGCGCTTCATAGATAATGAAGTAACGTTCGGAAGAAGCATTGACCAGAAGGCGAAGAAGCTCTTCCTTGCTCAGATCATAGAAGTTCTTCACATGGCCGAGGCCGTAGCGGTCTTTTTCGAGGGAACGGATAGCCTTCTGGAAAGCCTCCTTGAAGTTCTTGCCGATGCTCATAACCTCGCCGACTGCGCGCATCTGTGTGCCGAGGATATCATCCACGCCCTTGAACTTCTCAAATGCCCAGCGGGCGAACTTGACGACAACAAAATCGCCGTTCGGAACATACTTATCCAGGGTGCCGAACTTGCTGTCCGGAAGCTCCGCCAGCGTGAGACCGGAAGCAAGCTTCGCGGACACAAGTGCGATCGGAAAACCGGTTGCCTTGGAAGCAAGCGCGGAAGATCTGGAAGTACGCGGATTGATCTCAATAACGATAACCCTGCCGCTGACCGGATCATGTGCAAACTGTACATTCGTGCCGCCGATGACGCCGATGTGCTCGACGATGCGGTATGCCTGCTCCTGCAGATCCTTTTGCAATTCTTCGGAGATCGTCAGCATCGGAGCAGTACAGAAAGAATCGCCCGTATGTACGCCGACCGGATCGACATTTTCAATGAAGCAGACCGTGATCATATTGTTATCCTTATCGCGGACGACTTCCAGCTCCAGCTCTTCCCATCCGAGGATGGACTCTTCCACAAGGACCTGGCCGATCAGGGACGCCTGCAGTCCACGGGCGCAGACCACTTTGAGTTCCTCACGGTTATGTACCAGACCGCCGCCGGCACCGCCCATGGTATATGCCGGACGAAGTACGACCGGATATCCCAGTTCATCAGCGATCGCGAGAGCCTCGTCAACACTGTAAGCAACTTCGCTGCGGGCCATGGCGATCCCGAGCTTGTTCATGGTATTCTTGAACTCGATACGGTCCTCACCACGTTCGATTGCATCGACCTGGACGCCGATAACCTTGACGTTGTATTTATCCAGGACGCCTGCCTTATAAAGCTCAGAGCAGAGGTTTAAGCCGGACTGTCCTCCCAGATTGGGGAGAAGCGCATCGGGGCGTTCCTTTTCGATGACTGCCGTAACTCTTTCTACATTGAGCGGCTCGATGTAGGTGCGGTCCGCCATCTCCGGGTCAGTCATGATCGTCGCAGGGTTGGAGTTAACCAAGACGATCTCATATCCGAGAGAACGAAGTGCTTTGCATGCCTGGGTGCCCGAATAGTCAAATTCGCATGCCTGTCCTATCACGATCGGTCCCGAACCGATGATCATTACCTTGTGGATGTCCTGTCTCTTTCCCATGCAAAGCCCTCCTGTATATTGATTAATAATTATGCATCATTTTGTGGTCGAAACGCACCCGTTTTTATAGAAAAGACGAGTGATCCATCTCTCAAAATGCTGGCTCCCTCGTCATCGCAGTTGATTATAACACTTCTTAAAAAAAAGTTATGTATTGATTTCAATACATAACTATTAATTCAGGATTTCTTATGTTTTTGCACGAAGGCCGCCATTCGGTCTACCCTCTCCTGTGAGGAGAAAAGGCCGTCAAACAGCTTTCTTTCATATGCCAGCTGATCTTCCAGCGTCATGTCGGCACCGTCCCGGATCAAGGTCTTGAGCGCTGCCTGAGAAGCAAGTGACTTATGGATCATCGCCGTTGCCATCGCGACAGCTTCATCAAGAAGTTCTGACGGCTCACAGACCTTTCCGACAAGTCCCATCTCATATGCCTGCTGCGCGTCGATCCACTCCTCCGTCATGCAGTAATACTGCGCACGGCTTGCGCCGACCAGACGGCTGAAGCGGACAGATCCGCCATAGCCGGGGATAATGCCGAGAGACGGCTCGGGAAAGGCGAATACCGCGTTATCGGACGCGATGCGGATATCGCATGCCAGAGTCAGTTCAAAACCGCCGCCGAAGGCATAACCGTTGACCGCGGCGATGACCGGCTTCGGAAGCATCTCGATCTCCCGCATCAGCGCATGTCCATTAGCGATCATTGAACGTCCTTCCGCCGGTGTTTCCGCCTGCATCTCCGCAATATCCTGTCCTGCGGCAAAGGCTCTGTCGCCGGCACCCCGGATGATCACCGCGCCGATCTCTTCATGATCGCGCGCATATTCAATCGCGTCACGCAGTTCGCTGATCGTGTCGATGTTGAGCGCGTTCAGGACCTGCGGACGGTTGAGTGTGATCAGTTCAATGCCGTCGCCGGCCTCGACGATGATGTTCTCGTACATGTCTTTCTCCTTGATACCGCTTACATCTTAGCCGGTGCTGAGAATCCCAGCATATCGATGCAGCTGAGCAGCACCTCTCTGGTCAGGCACAAAAGTGCGATATAGCCTGCCTTCAGTTCCTCGTCCTCCTGCGCCAGAATCCTGACGTTATGGTAGAAGGTATTGAAAGCATTGGAAAGCTCGTAGATAAACTGGCAGATCTTGTGCGGTGCCAGCTGCTCCCAGGCTGAAAGGATCACCTCATTGTAACGGGAAAGCACCAGTGCCAGTGCCTTGACATCCGGTGAGGACTGAATCGCGGCACAGAGTCTCTGCTCCGTACCTTCCGCAATTTTTCCGTAGCGCTGCATGATACTGCCGATACGCACGATCGTATAAAGGATGTATGGTCCCGTATTGCCTTCAAAGCTTGTAAATCTGTCAATATCAAAGACATAGTCCTTGGACGCCTGGTTGGAAAGATCGCCGTACTTCAGAGCAGCAAGTCCAACGATCCTGGAGATCTCCGCTGCCTCAGCCTCGGAGATCTCATCGTCTCCTCTGGTGGCGCGGATCTTCTCATAGACCGCTTCGCTGATATCATTGACAAGGATCTCCAGACGCATAACGCCGCCGGAACGTGTCTTGAAGGGTTTGCCGTCCTTACCGTTCATGGTGCCGAAGCCCAGGAAATCAAGCCCGGTATCCGGCTTTACAATGCCGGCTTTGCGGGCGACACGGAAGAAGCTCTGATAATGCAGATCCTGCCGTTTGTCCGCGACATAGATATACGCGTCGGGATGATAGAGCATCTCGCGTTCGACGAGCGTCGCAAGGTCTGTAGTAGCATACAGCGCGGAACCGTCAGACTTACGTACGATGCAGGGCGGAAGCTCCTTGGAGTCTCCCTCCTCCTGCACATCCACGACCAATGCGCCCTGGGACTCATAAGCGATTCCCTTTTTGATGAAGTCATCGATCATGTCCGGGATATACTTCTGTACATCCGACTCACCCTTCCAGAGTTCAAAGTGAACGTCCAGGGAATCGTAGTTTTTCTTCAGATCCTCCAGGGAAAGCTCCATGATGCGCTTCCAGATACGTGTGCACTCCGGATCTCCGCTCTGGAGAAGGCTGGTAGCGTGCAGCGCGCGTGCCTTGAACGCTTCCGCCTCCGGTGTAAGCTTTCCTTCGTCGTCCTTTGCCTTGGACTTTGCCGAAGCTGCCGGATAGATCTCTTCAAGATCCTTGAGCCCGAACTCCGTCTGGTTCCGGTCTTTCAGTTCCTCAATGATCAGACCCATCTGCAGGCCCCAGTCTCCGAGATGGACGTCGCCGATCATCTCATTGCCGAGTGCTTTACCGATCCGCTTCAGGGACTCACCGATCACGGCAGAACGAAGGTGACCGACATGCAGCGGCTTTGCCGCATTGGCTCCGCCGTAGTCCACGATGACCTTTTTCGGCTCATCGGTCAGGATCAGGCCGGCATTGCCGCTCTCCTGCATCCCGAACATATACGAAGCAAGGAAACGCTCGCTTAAGTCCATGTTAATGAAGCCG
This sequence comes from Lachnospiraceae bacterium, assembly GCA_017455005.1. Classification (GTDB taxonomy): domain Bacteria; phylum Bacillota; class Clostridia; order Lachnospirales; family Lachnospiraceae; genus Avilachnospira. The sequence goes on from JAFTBX010000139.1 coordinate 10,317, forward strand.
GGCATACATGCCTCGACCTTGGAAAATGCCTCGTGATCCTTCAGGACCGCGACAACCTCATTCGCGATGTCGATCGGCTTTTTGTGTGCCTGCTTGGCAAGCGCCATCGCACCGTTGCACTGGTACTCGCAAAGATCCGGCCGGTTGCTGACATTAACACGACCAAAGCCGGCTTCATAGCCGGCTTTAGCAAACGCGTCTCCGCAGATATCATTTAATAAATCAATCAGTTTGACCATTATTATACTCTCTTGAGGTACTCACCGGTACGGGTATCGATCTGGACCTTGTCGCCGATATTGACGAACAGCGGTACAGCGATCTGCGCGCCGGTCTCAACGATCGCGGGCTTGTTGGCGCCGGTAGCGGTATCGCCCTTGAAGCCCGGCTCCGTGTCCGTGATCTCCAGCTCTACGAACATCGGCGGCTCCACTGAGAAGACGCTTCCGTTGTAGGAGCAGATCTTGCAGATATCGTTCTCCTTGACAAAGGTCATAGCATCACCGACAACATCCTTGTTCAGTGAGATCTGATCATAAGTCTCGGTATTCATGAAGTTGAACTGATCACCGTCAGCATAGAGATACTGCATATCGATTCTGTCGATATGAGCTGCCGGGAACTTCTCGGTCGGTCTGAAGGTTCTTTCTACAACACCGCCGTTGATAACATTCTTAAGCTTGGTTCTGACAAACGCAGCGCCCTTGCCGGGCTTGACATGCTGGAACTCCACGATCTGAAGAACCTGTCCGTCAATTTCTACTGTAATACCATTTCTGAAATCACCTGCTGAGATCATATTGTATCCTCCGCTAAATATAGTATCTGATGATAGAGCGATAAGCTGTATTTCTCCGCAGTGATGACTGCTCCTGACAACTTAACGCAATATAGTTTAATGGAAATAGTCGTAAATTGCAAGTCCTTTCTCCCGAAAGAACGCCTTAATCACGGGCTTTTCCAACAGTCTCTTCAGACGGATCTGTATTTCGTCTGTCCCGCGGTCAACCGGCTTTACCAGGACCGAGTCGATCCCGGCACGGTTGGCGCCCCAGATATCCGTAAAGATCTGGTCTCCGAAAAACAGGGCTTCGTCCGGTTTCGCGCCGCATTTCCGCAGTGCCTCGAGATAGCCGCCTTTTGCCGGTTTGCCGGCATCGAACACATACGGTACGCCCACAGCGTCACAGAACATGCGGACTCTCGGTTCTTTGTTGTTGGAAATGCCGCAGAACCGGAAGCCTTTCTTCTTCAGTTTCCTGAACAGTTCCTTTGTCTTTTCATCCGCAGGTGCGCCATGCGGGACAAATGTGTTGTCAATGTCAAACAGGATCAGGCGCTTTCCCGCGGCATACGCCGCGTCAAAATCGTATTCGAAAACCGATGGCGAATACTCCGCAGGAAACAGCCATTTAGAGTTTTTCGCCATTTCCCCTGGTCCTTGTCTTTTTTTCCGTCTTCAGAAGCTTGCCGATCTCATCAATGAATGTATTGACATCCTTGAACTCTCTGTAAACGCTGGCAAAACGGACATAAGCTACCTCGTCCAGGTCCTTCAGCTTTTTCATGACCTTTTCACCGATAATAGAAGTCGGGATCTCCTTTTCCCCGAGCGTGAAGATCTCATTCTCGATCTCATCGATCAGATTGGAGATCTCCTCCGTGGATACAGGGCGCTTATGGCAGGAGCGGACAATACCGGACTCGATCTTGGATCGGTCATAGGACTCACGGCTGTTGTCCTTTTTGATGACCATCATCGGCATGGTCTCCAGCTTCTCATAAGTCGTAAACCGCTTGCCGCATGCTTCGCATTGTCTGCGCCGTCTGATCGATGTATTCTCATCTGCCGGTCTCGAATCGATGACTTTTGTGTCATCAGAGCTACAAAATGGGCACTTCACTGTTCTTCCTCCGTTTTCGTCTGTTCCTAGCAATCCTCGGTCTCGTATCCGCCGGTAAACGGTTCTGCCGACGGTTCCGGGATCACTCTATCTGCAAATACACTTGCCGGCTCTTCCACAGCTTCGTTAACCGGCACTGCTTCCGCTTCTTCGGCAGCAACTGTCTCAACCGCCGCCTGCGCTTCCTGCGCGTCGGGTTCCGGCTGTACTTCTTCAACCGCCGGCTTTACCTCTTCGGCTTCCGGTTCTGCCGCCGCCTCAGTTACTTCAGGTTCTGTAGCGAACGGCTCCTCTGCCGGTTCCGTCTCAGCTACGGGAGCGGGTTCCTCTGCCGGTGCGGATGCTTCTGCAGGAGCAGGCTCCTCTGCCGGTGCGGATGCTTCTGCACGAGCAGGCTCCTCTGCCGGTGCGGGTGCTTCTGCCGGTGCAGGCTCTTCTGCCGGTGCGGGTGCTTCTGCAGGAGCAGGCTCTTCTGCCGGTGCGGGTGCTTCTACCGGTGCAGGCTCTTCTGCCGGTGCGGGTGCTTCTGCGGGAGCAGGCTCTTCTGCCGGTGCAGGCTCTTCTACCGGTGCAGGCTCTTCTGCCGGTGCAGGCTCTTCTGCCGGTGCAGCTTCTGCTGCCTGTTCTGTCACAGCCGGGACCGGTGCGATCGCTTCCGGAACCGGTCTGTTATAAGACGGACGGTTTGCCGGAACCTGCCAGATGGATCCGTCGCCGTCAAGATAAAGCATCGTGTAGGCACAACGGATGTACGGCATGATCCACAGCGCCGTAAAACGGCACATGATAATCAGCAGATACCAGAAGATAAAGCTGAACAATACCATCCAGATCAGCTTAAGCTTTTTGCCCTTTGTCACTTCACGTGAATGATGCAGTGCCTCGCCGACTCTGGTCGTCGGGCGGTCAATAATGCTCAGTTCCGCAAAACTGTAACCGATATCCACGTTCAGCTGGATCAGGCAGATCAGGACAAACAGAGCGATCAGCACGATCCTGCCGGTACTCTGTGATTCTGCCGCAGCGCCTGCCAGATAGCGTCTCCCACCGTACAACACGGCTGCGCCGATCAGTCCGACAAGATTGTGGATCAGGAACCTGGCGATCGACGTCAGGATCACCCTGACGGGATGTGCTTCCCCGGAAAACGCGTAAAAGATCGTTCCGACGCTGAACTTATCGCCCCTGCAGATCCGGAGCATCAGCTTGCGCTTGCCGATGTTAAGCCAGATCACCAGGATGATCGCGATAAAAAGAAATACTGTAAATAAAATCACCCCGACAACTGCCATCGGCATATTAACCGCATCCGCTGCCTCGAGCGCCGCAATGCTTCCGGTGATCGAGATGATGCCCGGAATCTTGTATGAAAGCTCCTCAAGCATTTGTGCCAGCGCGGGCGTCGCATTGGCAAAGTGCAGTGCGGAAACGAGCCCCGTAATTGCGCCGGCAAACGCCAGCATTACAAGCAGCAGGGAAAGGATCTCCACAACGATCAGTGTACCGTATCGTCCGATCAGAGTCTGCCGGGCAAGTGCCTTATATTCTTTGACCTTCATTTGCCGACCTCCTTAAAAACGAATACCGATAAGATTCATCACCGGTGCGTTCTCCCTGATCTGCTGTATGATCTCCTGCAGTGTCAGGCCGCTGTGCGCACCTCCTGCCCAGCCGAGTATGCCGGACAGGATCGCGATCACGACGCCAATGCTGATGATGATGCTGATAATGGCAAGGATGTTGCCGGCAAGCGCCTGTCCGTTCATCCGGCGATTTCCGCGTGAGAGCCATGAAAACATGATCGCCATGGATGACATAAATATGACCGGGACCACCGTAATACTCGTCAGCAGCGCAAAAATGCCAAACACAAGACTGGCTATGCTGAGTCCATTGGTCTCGGCTTTCAATTGATCACTCATACCACAGTCCTCCTCTGGTACCCCGTAGAACTAAAAGACTATACAAAACAAGGATGTATCCGAATAGATACATCCTTAGTTTACTACATATAGTGTTTTCGCGCAAGATTCCGCAGCGGTTTTCAGTCCTTAACCACAAATTCCCGCGATTGAAAGCGCATAGATCACTGCCGCGTCTTGTAATTCGCTGACCGGCATGAACTCATCCGGACCGTGCATATGGGTATCCGTCGTCTCTCCGACCGCGCCGAAGGCAACTCCGTTCTTCAGCTCGTGCACATAAGTGCCGCCGCCGATCGCAACACATCTGCCGGGTTTACCGGTCACAGCCGTATAGGACTCCAGAAGCGTCCGGATAAAATCAGTATCCTCCGGCACCGCATGCGGCGGATTAAAGCTGTATGCAAAGGATAATCCCGCAGCCTCGGCACTCTTTTTCGCGGCAAGGATCGTGTTCTCCTCGGTTGCGGCAATCGAAGTTCTGGAGTCGAACTTCACATAGAGCGAGTTCTCATCCGCCCGGAAGATATCCGGTGATACGGAAGTATACCCTGATTTATCGTCGTAAATATCGATCTTCAGCGCCGCGCCGTGATGATCCCCGTAAGGAAGAAGTCCGGCAAGTGAAACCAGCGCTTTATGCAGCTCTCCGTTTGCAAAGGGAAGCCCTTTCAGAAGGTGCAGCAGAATAACGCCTGCATTGACACCGTTTTCGGGAGTGGAGGCATGCGCGGGGCTGCCGTTTACACGGATCTCCGTTTCTCCGCTTTCCTCATCGATTTCAAAGTCAAGGTCATAGTCCGCGGAGATCTCATTCATGACCGCGTTGACCGCTGTGCGGATCGCTTCTTCTGCAAATCCGCTGACACGTGCCTTTGCCTTACCCGGTACGATGTTTACGGTATCGCCGCTTTCAAATGCGATCAGCTTTCCGCCTTCTTTTTCTGTACCTTTAAAAGCAGCTGAGATCTCGCCTCTGAACTGTCCTTTTTCAATGTTGATCAGCGGGAATTCCGCATCCGGGCTGAAGGTCATAGGTGCTTCCGGCTCGACCGCATAATAGTACGGAATGTCCGAGGAACCACATTCCTCATCAGATCCCAGGATCAGACGGCAGTTCTTTGAGGTTGGGATCCCAAGCTCCTTTACGGCGCGCATTGCGTAAAGCGCAGCGATCGCCGGTCCCTTGTCATCGGAGGAGCCGCGCCCATAGATCATACCGTCTTCCACGACCGGTTCGAACGGCGTCGTCTTTGTCCAGCCGTCGCCGGGTGCCACCACATCCATATGCGCAAGGATATCCAGGCAGCGTTCACCGTCATTCATATCCGCCGCAATGACGCGGTCGGAGTATTCTTTGACGGGAAAACCATATTTTTTGCAAAGCTCGGCTGCTGCCATCAGTGCCTTGTGCGGGCCCTCGCCGTAAGGCATGCCCGGCACAGCCTCTCCCTTGACGGAATTGATGCGGCAAAGCTCGCAGACATCCGCGATCATTTCCTCTGTATGCGCCTCAATATAATCTCTGATTTGTTTTTTCCGGTCCATTGCTATTCAGCCCCCTTTTATTTCTATAATTATGCCGCAGTTTTATTTATTACCGCGTTAAAGCAGGAGAAGCAGGCCGATCCTTAGATCCATCCTGCCTCTTATGATCATTTATCCGATTGGAAATATCGGTCCGTCAGTCCGAAGCATTTCCGAACTCGGAAAGCTTCAGTCCCTCATTACGTTCCAGGACCATACGCGGGCTCCACTCATGCGCAAAGAGCAGCAGCGGTCTTCCCTTCAGATCCTGTACCTTCTTCATATCGCTCGTACCCTGGATACGCTCGACGGAATACTCTGTGGGATTGTCGATCCAGCGCACATATTCATACGGCAGCTGCTCCAGACCGACTTCCACATTATACTCACTCTTCAGCCGGTACAGCAATACTTCAAACTGCAGTACGCCGACAACGCCGACGATGATCTCTTCCATACCGGAACCGAGTTCCTGGAAGATCTGGATCGCGCCTTCCTGGGCGATCTGCATGACGCCCTTCAGGAACTGCTTGCGCTTCATGGTATCGATCTGGCGCACTCTCGCGAAGTGCTCCGGCGCGAAGGTCGGGATTCCTTCATACTTAAACTTCTTCGGAGAAACGCATAAGGTATCACCGATGCTGTAGATGCCCGGGTCAAACACACCGATAATGTCGCCGGCATATGCCTTCTGGATGATCTGGCGCTCATCCGCCATCATCTGCGTCGGCATGGTCAGCCGGATCTTGCGTCCGCCCTGGACATGATTGACCTCCATTCCGGCCTCGTACTCGCCGGAACAGATGCGCATGAACGCCACACGGTCGCGGTGCGCCTTGTTCATATTGGCCTGGATCTTAAAGACAAAAGCGGAGAATCCTTCTTCCAGCGGATCGATCAGTCCCTGGTCGCTCATACGCGGCAGCGGGGTCGTCGTCATTTTCAGGAAACTGTTCAGGAACGGCTCCACGCCGAAATTGGTCAGGGCCGATCCGAAAAATACAGGGCTCAGCTTGCCATGCAAAACCTTATCGAGATCAAGCTCGTCCGCGGCGCCGTCGATCAGTTCGATATCCTCCATCAGCTTATCATAGTTCATAAAACCGATGGTGTCTTTCAGGTTCGGGTCGCTGATAGGATACGTATGGCTCTCAAGTTCCTTTGCGCCGCCCTGTTCCGCCTTAAACGTGATGACGGTCTCGGTCTCGCGCTCATAGACGCCCTTAAAGTTCTTGCCGCAGCCGATCGGCCAGTTGATCGGACAGGTATGGATCCCCAGAACATCCTCGATCTCGCTTAAAAGTTCGAAGGGATCTCTTGCCTCACGGTCAAACTTGTTGATGAAAGTGAAGATCGGGATACCGCGCATGACGCAGACCTTAAACAGCTTGATCGTCTGCGCCTCCACGCCCTTGCTTCCGTCGATGACCATGACTGCCGAGTCCGCCGCCATCAGGGTACGGTAGGTATCCTCTGAGAAGTCCTGGTGTCCCGGCGTATCAAGGATGTTGATGATCTTTCCGCCAAACTCAAACTGCATCGCGGAGGACGTGACCGAGATACCTCTTTCCTTCTCGATCTCCATCCAGTCGGATACCGCATGCTTGGCAGCTTTTCGTCCCTTGACGGTGCCTGCCAGGTTGATGGCGCCTCCGTAAAGAAGGAACTTCTCCGTCAGGGTCGTCTTACCGGCATCCGGGTGAGAAATGATCGCAAACGTACGGCGCTTTTCTATCTCATTTTTCAGTATAGTCTTATTATCCATGTAGTATATCCCGCATCAGTTATTCTTGTTTAAGGTATAGAGGTTCAGCAGCCCCTTCATCAGCAGTGAATCATCCCGGATGACCTCACACTGCACATAGGGCAGGATAAACCTGGCCATGCCGCCCAGCCCGATTACCGTGGCGGGACCGTCAAGTTCCGTCTTCATACGCTCAATCACGGCGTCGATGGCTCCTGCGGTGCCGTAGACAATGCCGCCGCGGATGCACTGTTCCGTTTCCCTGCTGAGCGCCCTGCCGGGCTTTTCAAGGCTGATCTCCGGAAGGAGCGCCGTGCTGCCGGAAAGTGACTTCACCCCGCTCATAACGCCCGGAAGGATCAGGCCGCCGCAGAAATCTCCCTTGCTGTCTACGGCAGTGACTGTTGTCGCCGTTCCCAGGTTGATGATGATACAGGGTGCCTGATAATGCTTAAATGCCGCTTCCGCACCGACAATCAGATCCGCGCCGACGCCTTTCGGATATTTGAACTTTTTCAGGGAAATATCCATCTTCAGATCCGGCGAGACGATCATCGGTTCGATCCCCAGTACCTTTCTGATCGCTGACGCGAAAATGCCGGTCAGCGGCGGTACAACAGACGAGATGATGGCGCCCTCAAAATCGGACTTGCTGATGTCATGGAAGTTCAGGACTGACATGATGTCCGTCGCATACTCCAGACTGGACTTGTTGTAGGATGTCGTTACGCGTTCTTCTATAATGTTGTCAGGGTCTTTCACCACACCGATCTTGATGTTGGAGTTACCCATATCGATCGCAAGTATCATTGATTTCCCTCCGTATCCGGGACATCCGGTCCCTTGTTCGGACATTTGTGTCTGGTAATCATACCATTAATAACTGCCATCAGGCAAGATATTCCGCATGGATAGCCGGCCGTTACCGATCTCCCAGCAGATTTTTCATTTCTTCCTTCAGATCTGCGCGGGGCTCTCTCGCTGCCACATCCTGCAGCTTGTCCCAGATACGCTGCGAGAGGCTCTTTAAGGGCTGCCCCGCCATTGCTGTCCAGGCCTTCAGGCATTCCAGCGTCAGATAACGGGTCCGTATCGTCGGAGCCGCAAGCGTCTTCAAAAGGATATCTCCGGCCGTGCGGCATTCGCCCTTCATGCTCTGTAAGAGCGCATCCAGCTTCGTATACAGCGCAAATGCTTCTCCGAGTCCCGTTTCCTCCCGCGGATCGTCTTCCACGCTGTCCCATGGGATCTTTTTACGATAAAGATCCAGCACTGCCTCAGACCATGCCGGACTGTTCATCAGATACGCGCAGTACCCGTAGTACCTGTCAAAGTCTTTCTGCATAAGCATAAAGACGTCCTTTTCGTATGGAATCCCGAGTGCCATGGCCAATTCAACGGCATCGCCTTTTCTGACAGCAGCCTTTACCGCGGCCTCCGCTTCGCCGGTGCGAAGCAGTCTGAGCGCCTTATCGGAAAGTGAATTCCAGATATAGGCACCCGAACCGGCAAGCCCTGCCGTATCCGCCGCGCGGTCCGCTCCTGTACTGTCCTTTTCCTCGCTCAGGTCTTTTGCCTGCGCCGTAGTATAGTAAAAAATCTTTGAAAGCAGTTTATAGTCATCGATCGCAAGGGTCTGCCGTTCCGCCTGTTCCAGATAATGCAGCAGAACGCCCGCCGCGCTTTCCACTCCTGAAATGCCGGTCACGGCACTTTCATCCAGCAGCGCGCCAAGGATCTCCCCGACCGACGCAAAGGTCCGCGCCGGAAGCTTTGTGCTGGAAGCAAGCAGCTCCTCCACGCCGCCCTTTTCGAACGCTGTCAGTGCGGAATACTCGGGCATGATCCGGTTATGGATGCCTTCCGCAAGGATCCATTCCCTGATTTCCTCGGTCTCGGGCTGCAGGCGCTCGAGCAGATGGATTCTGCCCCATCCATGGACGTGTTTGATCAGATCAAACAGCTCCTCATTGGCATGTTCCCAATGGAGAATATCCAGCATAGAGTACAGAGTAAACTCATCCGCAAGACCCATGCTCCGGATAATGTCCCTTAACACATCCACATCCGTATCAAAAAGCTGCATGAGCGTAAGCCCGGCCTTGACCTGCTCACGGTCATCGGACTCCACGATCAGATGGATGGCAAAACGGTAGATATTGCCCGCATCAAGTTCGTCCTGATGCTCTGCCACATAATCCAGGAGGGCGTCCATAATGGCGATCGCCTGGTATTTTCCCGTCAGTTCCTGAAAAGCCCGGTCTGCGTCCGCACCCAGTCCGGCGGAAGCTGCTTTGACTGCTTTTTCAATGTCCTTTTCCGACTCCTCCGGAAGTCTGCCGTGCGCCGTATGATAGATGTATATGCCGTCCATCGCACCGTCGGTCCACTTCAGCGGACCGGAAGACGCCCATTCCTGCGGCAGAGAGAAATCCTCCGGCAGCTCATTCCCTTTGAGCTGCGAAGCCATATATTCGTAAATTGACTGTTTTTTATTTTCCATTTTATTGCATATCCCAGCGGTCAGTCTTTATCGCGTCCTGCAGAAATCATATTCCTTCCGTGCTGCCTCATCATCCGGATATACCTTCAGATATTGCTCCAGAAGTTCCGCCGCATCAGCGTACTTCTGCATATGTTCTGCGCAGACGGCGCGGTCAAACCAGGCAGTTCTGCCGGATATGGTGCCGTCCAGTGACGCATAATCTTCAAGGATCTTGTCGGCTTCCTCGTACTCTCCTGCTTCGATCATAGCCTTCGTTTTCCTGCAGACATCGATCGCGTCCATTTCCGACATCAGCGCTGCATACTGGGCCTGTGCCTCTTTATCATCGGCGTCAAGTTCGATCAGCGCCTCATAAGAAGCTTTCGCTGCTTCATAATCCCCGAGATGCAGACGGCATTCCGCGCTGTACTTCAGTATGTCGAACTGCAGATCGGATACCTGGCCTTTTGACGCATCCAGCGCCGCGTCAAAC
>JAFTBX010000140.1 GCA_017455005.1 Lachnospiraceae bacterium
AAGCCCCGTACATATCCGAGGCATTTTGAGACATCCGCATAAGATCATCCTTTTGGATCGTTACATTCTCGCCGCGTGCGATCCTGGCTCCGACCTCCGGATTCAATGTATACATGGCGCCGCAGCAGCTCATTCGCACAAAGTATTGCCTGTTCCATTTAAAAACGGGGATAAAGAACAACAGCAGCTGTGTATAGGTCATGAAGACTTCGAACCGTCCGTATCTGCCGCAGATATCACAGATCTCCGTCTGATTATGCTCCAGGTCTTTCCGGCCGTTTGTGATGCCTATCATAAAAAACATAAGATGATTTCCTCTTTTTCCGTTCTGGGATTTATGTTCAGATCCATCCCCATCATACCACAAAATGACAGCCAATCCGAGCCTTGCGTCTGATTGACTGTCATTATTTTTATCATTTCATGCTTAGAACGCGCTCTTGCGGTTCTTCATATGCGCTGCAGCGAAGATACCTGCCAGAAGTACCGCTGCCGCAAGTCCGGTGATCCTGAGCGCTGTTTTCACGTCTTCCGCGCTCATCGTATCTTCCGAACCGGCCTGCTCCCAATCCTGCATGCCGGGACCACCGCCCTGTCCCCGGGGGCCGCCAAAGCCGCCCGCACCGTGACGTCCTTCCCATCCGGATGCTTCTGTATCTGACTTGTCTGTTTCGCTCATTGCGGACATCTCGCCATCGAACCCTTCCGGCATGGTCAAACCCTCCGGCACCTGGCCGTCAAAACCCTCCGGAGGCGTCATATCTTTCGGCATTTCACCGTTGAATCCTTCTCGGAAAGCTGTATCCTCCGAAGAAGCCGGCTCTTCTCCGGTGCCGGTTTCATCCCTTCGTCCAAAGCCTCCATGTCCGCCCATGCCCATGGGACCGCCGAAGCCGCCGTTCATACCGGAGGTGCCGTATTTGACCGTTGTGCCGGTCATCTCGATTTCATAGCTCTGCCCGCCGGCTTCCAGCGTATAGGTCCCGCCGGCTTCGATCGTCGGATCGCTCAGGATCAGCTCATTAAAGCTGCAGGGGATCTCTGCCTCGAAGATGACTGTTCCGTCCACGTCCGTCAGACGGACCGTGCTTCCCGCCTCCGCGGTCTCGTCGAGAGTATACATCACATTGCCCTGCGCCGAAGACTCGCTCATTTCCTCCGCCATTCCGGAGCTTCCCGCCGCAATCACGGTGCCGCCGTTGATATAACAGCTGCCGCCGGTTTCACTGCCATAATCGATCGCATTATTCATGCCATCCGCATTGACGCTGATCAGGATGGTTCCGCCGTTGATCTCAATATCTGCGTTGGAATCAAGGCCGTCTACATCCCTACCGTTTTCGCTGACGAGCCTGATCTCGCCTCCGTTGATCGTGAGGTCAGGCGCTGTACCGCCGGCATTGATACCGTCATTCGTAAAATTGATATCAATGCTGCCGCCGTCGATCGTAACCTTCTCCGACTCCATGCCCTCCGCGCAGCTTAAGATACGGATGCTTCCGGATACAACCGTCAGTTCGCCCTCATTGTCATCATTGGAAACGGTAATGCCGTCGTCACCCGCGGTGATTTCCAGCGTCATGCCTGTAAAACGCGCGCTTTCATTGGCATGAATGCCGTCTTCCGTTGCCGTAACAGTAATCTTTCCTCCGGTGATCCGTAAATCATCGTTGCAGACGATACCGTGGCGATAACTTCCTGTGATCGTCAGGGAACCGCTTCCGTTGATCGTAAGGTCGTCCCTTGAGAACAGCGCGCCGCGAATGTTGGCATTGACCGCATCCTCACTGTAAGCCGCTCCGTCAGAAAGCGTATTTTCGGTTCCTTCCGCCAGCGTCAGATAAACATGCGTCGCTTCCTCGATATCGATAGCCGCGCTATCCTCACAGTGGATCTCCACACCGTTTAAGAAGATCCATACCTTGCCTTTGGTCTTTGAGGTCTCGTTGACTATCACGGAGCCGTTATCCAGTGTTCCCTCGACCACATAGGAGCCTGCCGCATAGATAATGACGTCACCATCCTGCACATAAGCGCCGTTCCCGTCGATATTTGCGCCGTCTCCGGTCAGCGTGATCAGCGTCGCACCCGACGTATCCCAGCTGCCGTTCAGTTCGTCTTCCGTAAACAGGGACACCTCATCTTCTGAAACGATGCGCTGCATGCCCAGCGCCTCCCCGTTCATAAAGAGGACAGTGAGCAGCAATGCGAAGATAATGCCCAGGATCGCAATTTTATCAAATAACCTGCCTGCTGCCACGTTTGCTCACCTGCCTTATCAGCCCATGTAGTCGCCGTTGTAGGAAACAAGCACCGCGTCCGTCACGCCGTCTTCCGCCGCAAGCAGATTGACAAAATCAGTATTGTCTTCCTTGAGGCGAACCTCCAGATTCAGCTCCACGGATCCCGCACGGACAGACTTGCTCTTGGTCACGCACTTTTCCGTATACTTTTCGATCAGATCGACAGCCCGCTCCTCACTGCCGTTATCCGTGCAGTGAACCACCAGGATATAAGGATTGCGGTAGGCTCTGCGGTTCGCGAAGATGATCAGCATGAGGCCGATCACGACGGATCCTATAACCGCCAGCGGGATCATACCTGCCGCCAGGACGATGCCCGCGGCGATCGACCAGAATAAAAACGCGATATCCAGAGGTTCCTTGATAGCCGTACGGAAACGCACGATAGAAAGCGCACCGACCATACCAAGGGAAAGGACAACGTTGCTTGAGATCGCCAGGATCACGAGCGCCGTGATCATAGTCATCGCAATCAGCGTCACACCGAAGCTCGATGAATACATGACGCCTGCATAGGTCTTTTTATATACGTAGAAGATAAACAGGCCGAGGCAGAAGGACAGCACCAGGGTCAGTGCCATATCCGTCACGCTGACGGCAGTTACATTATTTAAAAAGCTCGATTTAAAAATATCATCAAAAGTCATATCCATACTCCTTTTTCAAACGTAAGCAAGATCTGTTCAAACTGCGCCGGACCCGGTCCTCAGTCATATGTCCTGCAGACCGCGTACTTGGAAAACGCGCCTTCACGCCTTCCGTGGATCTGCACCACTTCCCGGATGATGTCCGGAAGATACGCGTCCCATTTCACTTCCATGATGATCCCGGTGCCGCCGGACATCTCGGAGCCTTCTGTCCTGAGCCTGACCGCCGGGACCGTGATGCAGTCCGGATTCAGAAAGTCCGTACATCTCAGGCCTGTCCGGATATCATAGTCAAAAGTCACGCGTACATTGCCCGGCCTGTATATAAAAGGCTCTCTCGTATAATCCACGATCGTCTGGGGCTTCAATCCCTGACAGCGCATTTTGCAGTAAAGTTCTTCGAGAAGCGGCCTGCGGTCGACACCCTTCATCGTTTCCGCGATCCAATCGATATCCCCGTCGACGATCCTCTGCGCTTCCTCCGCACTGAGCGGGCAGCTGTACTTGGTGCCGAGGCCGTTGACCTTGCTCTTTTTTTCCAGATGGATCACCGAAGTATCGTGGTTATAGTACCGTATACGGAACTTTTCACGCATGTTCACGCCGTCGATCTTCTCCCTGAGCGCCTTATCGTATATGTTGTCGAAATATAGGCTTCGTATCAGGTACTTTCCATTCACGACATGCGGGTCCTGCTCGGCAACTGCTCTCAGTCCCTGGCGGATGGCGATCAGATCCGACCGTGTGATCTCGTGCTTAATTTCATGTCTGTAATGCTTATTACTCATGTCATTTACCTTCAAAGACCCTGAAACAGGATCATTTCTGATGGCAGTATTGTAACAGACAGATTGTGACTGAGTGGTGTAGGAACTGTGAAGAATATGTGAATCTGAGAATCCTTCCCGGACATAAAAAAGCCCCGGAAGTCATGCTTTTTAAGGGCAATGCTTCCGGAGCTTTCAGACTGTGATATTTTGGTCGTATGGGATTTTATTCTACCGTATTGGTCAGGTCACCGATCTTTTCGATGTGGCAGCGCACGGTATCGCCCGGTTTCAGGAACTTCGGCGGATCGAAGCCCATGCCCACGCCTGCGGGTGTTCCTGTCGCGATGATAGAACCGGCTTCAAGCGTCATGCCGGCGGTGATCTCCGCGATGGCGCCGCCGATGGTCTGGATCATGTAGCGGGTGTTGCTGTTCTGACGGCATTCTCCGTTGATATAGCAGCTGATATCAAGCGATTCCGGGTCTCCGATCTCGTCCGGCGTCACAATGCACGGACCGATCGGCGTAAATCCGTCAAGACCCTTGCCCAGATACCACTGTCTGTGTCTGGTCTGCAGGTTGCGTGCACTGACATCATTGATGATCGTATAGCCGAAGACATACTTCAGCGCCTCTTCTTTCGCGACCTTGCTAGCTTCCTTTCCAATGATGACGCCCAGTTCGCATTCATAGTCCAGTCTGTCCACGATATCGCTGTGGGACTGTATCGGCTCTCCGTCCGCGACCGCGCGGTTTACCCTCTTGGAGAAATAGATCGTATACGGACGCTCTCCGCCGAACGCTTCGGATGAATAATGATCTGCTTCTTTCGCGTGCTCGTCATAGTTGATGCCGAGGCATACAACGTCCTGTCTCGGACGCACGATCGGGGCAAGCAGTCTGCAGTCGCTGACAGCAACGGAAGCGGCGCCGGCCTTAGCGGCTGCTGTGATCTTGTTCAGCAGATCAGGATCCTGCTCCGCTGCCAGGATCAGCTCATTCATATCCTTAAAGCCGAATCCGAGATCCTCTGTAAAGAATCCGCGATCGCCGCCGTCGACAGAGACCATGACTTTTTCATATCCTGCAGCATTCACTGTATAAAGACGCATAACTAACTCCTTTTTATGATTGATTTTATGGTTTACCGATTTCAACAGTTCCCGGTATATACATACCGGAGTTCTTCCCCTGCGATCTCCGCCAGATGATAGATCCATCCGACATCCGTTGCCTGCCGGTCTTTCATGCGGAAGCGCGGGAAGAACCGTGAGATGTGTAAGGGGATATCCCGGCCAATGTTCCCGCCGGAAGCGTCTTTCAATTCCGCGACCCAGCGGCTCAGCGCGCGCATCTCTTCTTCCGTATCGTTCTCTCCGGGGACAATCAGGGTCGTAAGTTCCACATGGCTGAACTGTACCGCCCGCATGATAAACAAAAGCACCATCTCCAGTCTGCCGCCGAGCAGTCCGTCATAGTAGTCTTTCGTAAAACCCTTCAGGTCAATGTTCATTGCATCGATATAAGGCGCGAGTTCCTCCAGGACGGAAAGCTCCGCCGTACCGTTAGTGACCAGCACATTCTTCATGCCCGCTTCATGGACCAGCTTTGCCGTGTCCCGCACATACTCATATCCGACCAGCGGTTCGTTATAGGTAAACGCGACGCCTATATTCCCCCTGCTTTTCAAACGCACGGCTGCTGCCGTGAGTTCCTCCGGCGGGATATACTCTGCCTTATCCGCGAGGCGCATGGCCTCTGCCGACCAGGAGATCTCATAATTCTGGCAGAAGGGACAGCGCAGGTTGCAGCCAAAGCTTCCCACCGACAGGATATAGCTTCCCGGATGGAACCTTGCGAGCGGTTTCTTTTCGATCGGATCCAGCGCGAGGGATGTTACTCTGCCATAATTATATGCCTTTACCACGCCCCCGGCTGCTGTCCTTGCGCCGCAGAAACCGATGCCGCCTTCTTTGATATCACAATGTCTGAAACATACCTCACAGACCGCCATCCGCATCCCGCCTTTCACATTTCTTCCATTCAGAGTTTCGCGACTGAATCGGGTCTCAAGCCTTCTGCGGCAGTTTCATAATCAGGTATGCCGCACGACCTCAAAGCGCTGCAGACGGATGTTTTCGCCGGGGCGGATACCGCCCTTCTGCATCGCGATCGAGATCTGCTGATCCACGGTATCGATCCCGTTCAGATCCGGCAGCAGCAGTCCCCGTTTCACGCCGCTCGAAACGATGACACCGTATCTTTTCACGTCCAGTTCTTCTTTGGAAGAAATATCCTCCGGCTCTCCGAGCACATCTACATTGATCTCCAGCCATGGAAGTTCATCCGGCGTAATGGGGTCAAATCGCGGATCCCTCGTGGAAGCGCTGACGGCGTTCCGGATGATCTCGTCCGCGACCGAGTCCCTCGTCGGAAGGATCGTACCGATACAGCCCCGAAGCTTCCCGTGTTCATGGATGGACACAAACGCCCCTGCCCGCTTCGTCAGCATCTCCTCCGGCAGGTTCCGCGGCACGGGTATAATCTTTCTGCTGAGGATATAGCTTTCAAGAGATTTTCGCGCAAGCTGCACATAAGCATCCGACTTCTTCCGCTGCTCCCCGAGCCTTGCTTCTGTTTCCTTCAGATGCCGCTCCAGGAAATGCCTTCCTTCATCCGGGCCTTCCGGATAAAACGTACAGATCCCGTAGCCCACGCCGGTCACGTCCTCATGGGATAGCACCTTTGCCCTGACGGCGATCCCGTCAAACGCGCCTGCCATGATAACAAAGGAACGGTGACCGCACTCGGCGGCCTTTTCACAGAAGCTCTCCCCGAAGTCAAAAAGTTCTCCGAACGCTGCCCTTCCCATGACATCCATGATGCGTTCGTCATAAACGGGGCCTTCCTCGGCGTACCCGTAGGGACCGTAGCTTTGAAGCTTGTGGGATAGATCGCCGCTTGCCACGATGACTGTCTTCCGTCCGGTGCGTTCGACTGCCTCCCGGATGATCTGCCCGAGCCGGTAGTGATCCGTGAGCGGAAGCCCCGAAAGCCCGATCCGGATGATCCGGAAGTCCGCTTCCCTGTATGCTTTTCGAATAAACCAAAGCGGTACCATGGTTCCGTGGTCCAGCTGTTTGTCACGCTCCCCGAGTGTTCCCGCCGCAAGCCCCTGTTCCTTTGCAAGCGCGCAGATCATGTCCCGAAGCTCCCTGTCGTAGGTCTCTTCAAAACGGACTTCCGGGGCGTTGAAGCGGGCAAATGATCCGGAAGCCCCCTTTCCGGGGGAGATATGGAAGTAGTCCGCGTACATGACCGAGTGAGGACTGGTGATGATGATCGTTTCCGGCTTAAGCGCCGCGATTTCCTTTGCGGCCTGCTCGTAAGCCCTGGTTGTCGCCGTAATCTGTGATTCGCTGCC
>JAFTBX010000141.1 GCA_017455005.1 Lachnospiraceae bacterium
CGACATCTACAAGGGATATTATGAGAGCTGGTACTGCACGCCCTGTGAGTCCTTCTGGACAGACAGCCAGCTGGTGGACGGCAACTGCCCGGACTGCGGACGTCCGGTACAGAAGGCGAAGGAAGAGGCGTATTTCTTCCGTATGAGCAAGTATGCCGCTCCGCTGATCGATTACATCAACACCCATCCGGAGTTCATTCAGCCCGTTTCCCGTAAGAACGAGATGATGAACAACTTCCTCCTTCCGGGACTGCAGGACCTCTGCGTTTCCAGAACTTCCATCAAGTGGGGCATTCCGGTAGAGTTTGATGACAAGCATGTCATCTACGTATGGCTGGATGCGCTTTCAAACTATATCACGGGCTGCGGTCTGGATCTCGACGGGGATATGGCAGATGAGGCAGCAGCTTATGCCGGCGGCAAGTACGGCATGGGCGAAGCAAATGAGGAGACCCGGGGCATCTATAAGAAGTACTGGCCGGCAGACCTCCATCTGATTGGTAAGGATATCGTCCGTTTCCATACGATCTACTGGCCGACATTCCTGATGAGCCTGGATCTGCCGCTTCCGAAGCAGGTCTTCGGTCATCCGTGGCTGCTGCAGGCAGACGGCAAGATGTCCAAGTCCAAGGGCAATGTTCTCTACGCGGACGACCTGGTCCATGTGTTTGGCGTGGATCCGATCAGATATTTCGTACTGCATGAGATGCCGTTTGATAATGACGGCAGTATCAGCTGGGAGCTGATCCTTGACAGATATAACGCTGACCTGGCAAATGTCCTGGGCAATCTGGTATCCCGTACCGTGGCGATGACCAACAAGTATTTCGGCGGCATCGTGGAAAACAACGATGCTTACGAAGAGGTCGATGACGATCTGATCGATACCGTTCTCGACTGTGTAGATAAGGCAGAAGCGAAGATGAATGAGCTTCGTGTCGCAGATGCGATGACGGAGATCTTCAACATTTTCCGCCGCTGCAACAAGTACATTGATGAAACCATGCCGTGGGCTCTGGCAAAGGACGAGACCAAGAAGGACAGACTGAAGAGCGTTCTTTACAACCTGACTGAGGGCATCACGATCGGCGCTTCCCTGCTTCACAGCTTCATGCCGGAGACCGCGGACGCGATCCTTGCGGAGCTCAATACAGAGATCCGCCCGCTTGCCGAGATGGATACATTCGGTCTTTATCCGAACGGCAACAAGGTTACGGAGAGCCCGAAGATGCTGTTCGCGCGTATGGATATCAATGAACTTGATAAGAGGATCATCGAAGTGACCGGCAAATCGATCCTGAATCCGGAGCCGGCTGCGGAAGAGCCGAAGAAAGAGGAAGCAGCGGTTGAAATCGAACACAAGCCCAATGTCAAGTTTGATGACTTTGCAAAATTAGAGTTCCGTGTCGGTGAAGTCATCGCCTGCGAAGAGGTTCCGTCTTCCAAGAAGCTTCTCAGAGAGACCGTGAAGATCGGCAACGAGACCCGTACGATCCTTTCCGGTATCAAGAAATGGTATAAGCCGGAAGATATGGTCGGCAAGAAGGTCATGATCTGCTGCAACCTGGAGCCGCGCAAGATCGCGGGCGAAATGTCCAACGGCATGATCGTTGCTGCGGAGTCGCCGGATGGAGAAATGATCTCCCTGATGGTTCCGGACAATGATCAGATACCGTCCGGCAGCGATATCTGCTGATCTTTGACAGAAAGATATGGCTGCGCAACCGATCAAGCTGCAGTTTAATAAACGCCGTCTGGCGGGATTTACAGGCAATCAGTTAAAAATGATTGCCTTTTTTCTGATGCTGCTGGACCATATCGGATATATGCTGATCGAAAACGGCGTGCTCTACGGTCAGAATCCCATGTACTGGACAATGGCACTGGAAACGCCTGCCGGACACCGGTGGTATCTGCTGGCAACGGTGCTGAGGTATCTGGGCCGCATCGCGTTTCCGCTGTTCGCGTTTCTGACGGTGGAAGGCTGCATCCACACGCACAGTCTGCGAAGATACATCATCCGCATGGCGGTGTTCGCGGCGTTAAGTGAAGTGCCGTTTGACCTGGCGTGCCGGGGAGTGATCTGGTACCCCGAGTATCAGAACACGATGTGGACATTGCTTTTGGGCATCATGGCGATCGCCATGATGGAAAAAGGCAAAAAGCTGCATATGATCTTCCGTCTGATGATCGCGGGTATTTTCTGCGGCGCGGCATATCTGCTGAAGACAGATTACGGCGCCGTAGGCGTCGGACTGATTTGCATACTGTATCTGTTCCATAAAGAACGCAACATCCAGCTGATCGCGGGTGCGGTCGTTTCCGCTGCGGAGAGTATTGAACTTTGCGGCATTTCCGCACTTGCGTTCGGATTGATTCGCTTTTATAACGGGAAACGGGGGGAATTTCCGTTAAAGTATTTCTTTTATTTTGCCTACCCGCTTCACCTTCTGCTGTTCTGGGCTATGGTGTATTTTGCGAACCGGGGCTGAAGAAGGTAAACTTATATGAAGAATAATTTAACCGATGGCAATATCTTAAAGGGTATGCTGTCCTTCTCGGTACCGTACCTGATCTCCTGCTTTCTGCAGACGTTTTACGGCATGGCAGATCTGTACATTACGGGACAGTTTAACGGCGCGGCTTCCATATCCGCAGTGGCTGTGGGGTCCCAGCTGATGCACATGCTGACGGTCATGATCATAGGCCTTGCGATGGGCTCGACCGTTGTGATCAGCCGGGCTGTCGGAGCGAGAGATGAGAACCGGGCAGCCTCAGGGATAGGCAATACAGTGATCGTGTTCGCTGTCACGGCGCTGGCTGTAACGATAGGTTTGCTGTTAGTAAGAAACCCCATTGTCCGCGTGCTGAAAGTTCCTGCGGAAGCTGTGAGTGAGGCCGGCGCCTATATCACCATCTGCTTTGCGGGGATTCCGTTTATCACGGCGTACAACGTGATCAGCAGTATTTTCCGCGGACTCGGAGATACCCGCAGACCGATGATCTTTGTCGCGATCGCGGGAATTCTCAATGTGGGGCTGGATTACCTTCTGATCGGACCGTTTGCCATGGGTGCTGCCGGCGCGGCACTTGCGACTGTGATCAGCCAGGCCGGGTCGGTCGTGCTGGCACTGTTCTCCCTCAGACGATTTGATACCGGAGTCACGCTTACGAAGGACAAAATGAAATATGATGCCGGGATCACTCGCCAGATCCTCGGGATCGGCATCCCGGTCGCCCTGCAGGACGGACTCATTCAGATTTCCTTCCTTGTCATCACGGCGATCGCGAACAGCCGCGGCGTCGATGTGGCGGCTGCAGTCGGCATCGTGGAAAAGATCATCAGCTTCCTGTTTCTGGTCCCGTCCGCAATGCTGTCGACAGTCTCCGCGCTTGCCGCGCAGAATGCCGGTGCCGGAAAACACGATCGGAGTCGCCGGATACTGAATATCGGTGTTATGATCTGTATCGGATACGGGGCAGTCATTTTTGCTCTTTGCCAGTTTGTATCGGAAGAGATCGTAGCGCTTTTTGTAAGGGACAATCTGCGGGTCGTAGAGCTCGGGGGACAGTATCTGCGGGCATATGCGGTAGATGCCATGCTTGCGGGCGTGCACTTTTGCTTCAGCGGATTCTTTTCCGCATACGGCAGATCGGCATACTCATTTATCCACAACATGATCTCGGCGGTCGGGATCCGTATCCCCGGAGCGTATCTTGCATCCGTACTGTTCCCGGCGACGCTTTTCCCGATGGGGCTTGCGGCTCCGGTGGGCTCGTTTGTATCGATTTTGATCTGCCTGTTTTTCTATCGGCGGCATGAATGGAACTGAGTCCCCCGCACAGCGAACCGTACTGAAGAGATGTATGCGGACAGGTGAGTTTAGACGGAAAACCTGAAAAGTGACTGACCGGAATGAATCAGTTGGTGTAAACAGAAAGCTTTTTATAGAGGCGGGATAAAATGACAGTAACATTTGATCTTATCAATACTGTGTATAATGCAGCAATGTGGCTGCTGACATCAATCGGTCTCAGGAAGATCTTCGACAAATGCGGCCTGATGGGACTCTACGCATTTGTTCCGGGATATCGCTACAGAGAACTGGGAAAATGTTCCCGCAAAGAGACCGAAGGCAGGATCTGTATGATCCTGGAAGTCGCCAGTATCGTGTTCGGCGCGATCGGCACGGCGATCGACAGCACAACTCGCGAAGGACTGCTTCTTGAATTGATTGCAGTGGTGTCCGCGATCACACTGGTCATTCTGACGATCCGTATCGCGGCCGGCCTTTGCAGGACGTTCGGAACAAGAAAGTTCTGGATCTTATTGTGGACACTGGTACCGGCGGTCCCTGCATTGATCTGGGGATACAGCAAAAAATACCAGCCGATTTATCTGAACCGCGAAGAAGAAGACGAGATCCTGGCCGGAACCATGCCGGCAGAGCTTGCGATTCCTGCAGATGCCGGAGACATCGGAGCCGGTGAGGCAAAGGACGGAAGCGGCCTGTATATCAGACTGAGGGAGCGCACGGTCTGGGATTTTCTTCGTAAGAGGTACCTTCTCAAGGATATCTGTCTGACGATCCCCAACGGATCCCTGGTACTGCTGCTCGGTGGATCGGGCTCCGGCAAGACGACCCTGGTCAACGCGATCATCGGCTATGAGAAAGCGGATGCCGACATGATCCTGAACGGCCAGAATATCTACGAAAACTATGATAAGATGAAATACCGCATCGGCTTTGTTCCGCAACAGGATCTGCTGCGCATGAACGATACGGTAATCAGGACACTGCAGGACGCTGCCGAGCTGCGGCTGCCCAGCAACATGGCAGATAAAAGGAAGGCAGAGCGGCTCGAGGATGTTATGGACACCCTCGGATTGACTGCGGGATGCCATGGCCTGGTTTCCAAGAAATCAGGCGGTCAGAAAAAACGTATCTCGATCGGTATGGAACTGGTGTCGGATCCGGAGCTTTTTATTCTGGATGAACCGGATTCGGGCCTTGACGGTGTCATCGCCCGGGAACTGTTTCAGCGCCTGCGGGATGTTGCTGACAGCGGCAAGATCGTTATCGCGATCACCCATACGCCGGATCGTGTAGTCGATATGTTTGACAAGGTCATCGTTCTCGCCAGAGACTCGGGACGTGTCGGCAGACTCGCCTTTTACGGAAGCCCGAACGAGGCAAGGGCATTCTTCGGCAAGCAGTCAATGGAAGAGATCGTCCGGTCTGTCAACCGTACAAGTGAAGGCGGTGAGGGACGCGCGGATGAGTTTATCAGCCGGTTCGCGGTGGAACGGACAGACAGTCTGATGCTGCAGGAGAATGGAAAGGAGGGATCGTCGGATGAGCGGGAAGCTTGAATATAAAGGAAGACTCAGCCAGATCCCGATCTATCTGGGCAAGCTCTTCAGGATGTTTGTATATCAAAGCGACTGGAAAGCCCTGCCGATGGCAGCATTGATTGCAGGACTGGTTACATTTGCAGTGGGCGCGAATCTTTTTAAAACGCAGGAAGGCACTCTTCAGGGCGGATTTGCGCTTGTATGCGTCTGCATCTGGAATGGTTTTTTCAACTCGATCCAGGTCATTTGCCGTGAACGGACGATTATTAAGCGGGAGCATCGCGCAGGCATGCACATCACTTCTTATGTCGCTTCACATATGATCTACCAGGCATTTTTATGTGCTATGCAGATCGTCATTATCCTGGGCGTCTGCCATCTGATGATGGTGCAATTTCCTGAAAAGGGACTGATTACACCGTGGTTCATGGTCGATCTTTCCATTACCCTGTTTCTGATCACCTATGCGGCAGACATGATGTCTCTCGCGATCTCGGCGCTGGTGCATAACACGACTACCGCGATGACCGTCATGCCGTTTATGCTGATCTTTCAGCTCGTTTTTTCCGGCGGTCTGGTCCGCTTAAGCGGAGATGCCGAGAGAATCACGGACCTGACGGTAGCCAAGTGGGGACTCCAGGGAATCTGTACGCTCGGAAACTACAACTCGCTTCCGATGGTGGCGCTCTGGAACATGATCTTCCGTTTCAAAGATATCGATCTTTACGGGGAGAAACCGATCGCGGCGATTCTAAACGAGATCCAGAGCCGGGACATGCTGGACCTGGTGCTGCAGAAATCCGGCGAATACAGCCAGAACGCGCAGTATGTTTATACGGTCGAAAACCTGACGAACTGCTGGCTGCATCTCGCGGGAGTGATCGTGGTTTTTGCACTGATCGCCGTGATCCTGCTTGAGTTTGTCGACAGTGATAAGCGTTAAGCGGAAAGGAAGACCTATGGAATTGGTACAGACGGTAAAAACGGTTAACGGAGAAATGGATTACGTCCGGTTCGGAAAAGGCTCAAAAAACTTTGTCATCATACCGGGATTAAGCGTAAAAAGCGTCATGGGATCGGCAGCCGCGATCGCAGATGCTTATGGCATGTTTGCAGATGCATATACCGTGTGGCTCTTTGACAGAAGGAAGGAGCTTCCGGCTGTTTATCCCGTAAAGCAAATGGCAGAAGATACGGCTGCGGCCATGAAGGAGCTCGGCATTCAGGATGCATATATCTTTGGGGCATCACAGGGCGGCATGATTGTAATGGAGATCGCGATCAGCCATCCGGAGCTTATTAGCAAAGCAGTGCTTGGGTCTACAACATCACATGTCGCTGGAGACGGAGGTAATCTCGCAAGTTGGATAAGCAAGGCCGAGTCCGGCGACATTGACGGCTTAAACATGGCTTTTGCGGAGATGGTATATTCGGAGAGTTTTTATCAGCAGTACAAGGATCTGATCCTTGCTGCTGGTGAGGGAACCACAAAGGAAGACCTTGCGCGTTTTCTGATTCTCGCGAAGGGAGCGGAAGGCTTCGACTGCCGTGATGAGCTTACGAAGATCAAGTGTCCTGTACTCGTGCTCGGTGCGGGAAAGGACCGGGTGCTGGGCGTGGAAGCGTCCCGTGAGATTGCTGCGGCGCTCAGATGTGAGATCTATGTATATGAAGACTATGGCCATGCGGTATATGATGAAGCGCCTGACTATAAGGACCGCATCATGAACTTCTTCGGGAAGGCATGATCATAGAATAAAAACAGATGCCCGTCACTGGGACAGGCATCTGCTGAAGGTCCTGGAAGAGCATGAAGAAGAACTGAAAGAACTCTTCAATGCGGGTTGATATAAAGCTTAAGCTTTTAACGCTCCTGCACTCGCATAACAGCATCGATGCTCTTAGCGAAGTTCTTTTCGCGGATCTCATCGAGCGCGGACATCAGGGTCTTGTATTCGGTTTCGTAGATAATGAAGATCAGCGGCACGCTGGTCTTTTTGTCATTTATGCCGGCACGCTGCATGACAGACTTCAGACCGATGTCATGCTTTGCGAAGGTGGAGGCGATATTGCCGAGAACGCCGGGCTGGTCGACCGCGGTCAGGCGGAGATAGTACTGTGCCATGCCCTCGCCGATCACTTCCAGATCGGAGTCATAGTGCAGCAGAGGCTGTACATCGAACGCCGCGCCCTTTGCGATGCAGTTTGCGATGTCGATCACGTCGCCCAGGACAGCACTGCCGGTGGGAAGCGGACCTGCGCCCTTTCCATAAAACATCAGTTCATCGACAGCATTGCCGCGTACAAAGACAGCATTGAATTCATTGCTGACTGCCGCCATCGGGTGGGAAAGCGGAAGAAGCGTCGGCTCGACGCTGCAGATCAGGCGGCCGTTTTCCTTGCGTGCATGCGCGATCAGCTTGATGCGATAGCCGAATTCCGTCGCGTAGTTGATATCCAGTCCGGAAACGGAGGTGATTCCCTGCGTCGGGATGTCCTGCGGAAGTACCTGCTTTCCGAAGAGCAGGGAGATCAGGATGGAGAGCTTGTTGGCCACATCGTGTCCTTCGACATCCGCGGTCGGATCAGCTTCGGCGAGACCTTTGGCCTGGGCGTCTTTCAGGACCTCCGCATAGTCAGCGCCGTTTTCCGTCATCTTGGTCAGGATATAGTTTGTGGTGCCGTTCAGAATGCCGAGGACCTCATCATACTGGTTGGAAACAAGCGGATCTGCAACAGCATTGATGATCGGGATGCCGCCGCCGACGCTCGCCTCAAAACGCAGCATGACATGGTGGTCCATGGCGAGCTGCTGCAGCATCTTGCCGTTGACGGCAAGCGCTGCCTTGTTGGCAGTGACGACATGTTTGCCTGTCTTAAGCGCATCTGCCATGTAGGTGGTGGCGGGCTCAACGCCGCCCATGACCTCTACAATGATCTGAATCTCCGGATCGTTGATGATCTCGTATGGATCAGCGGTATATTTTTCTTTCGGAACGTCGACAGCGCGTTTCGCTTCCGGACGGCGGTTCAGGATCCTGACGATCTCCAGGTGTACGCCGGCTGACTTTTCGATTGCGGCAGAGTTCATTTCGAGTGCCTTGTAAGTGCCGGAACCGACGTTGCCGATGCCAAGCAGGCCGACCTTGACAGTTTTCATGGGAAACCCTTTCTTTACAAATATATATTAAACGGAATCATTCTCATCATAAATTGAATTGATAATGACATTGGAATTGTACCGTATGCGTCCTGATTTGGCAAGTGCAATGGGAAAGGTGTTTTTTCTCTGCATGAATTTGATGACACGGTAAATACAAAGACGAACAATTGGCAGTCTCGTTCACAGACTGTTTAAAAAATTTTGAAAATATTTAGCACTCAACACTTGACAGTGCTAACAAACGGTGTTATAACATAGTCAGAACAAAGGAAGAGAGACAGGAAGACCGGACAGGAACGATGGTCCGAAACAAAGGTCCCGATTCCGATGCCCCAAACTTATAAATAATGTTTCAGATAAAGGAGGAACAAGACTATGTTATATCCGAGTATTTTCAGTGAGAACCTGTTTGATGATTTTATGAACTTTGATTTCCCGAGCTTCAGGAACTTTGATGATGTTGACAAGAAGCTGTATGGCAAACATGCCGCACACGTCATGAAGACGGATGTCAGAGAGCATGAGGACGGTTTCGATGTTGATATCGATCTGCCGGGCTTCAAGAAGGATGAGATCAATCTTGAACTCGAAAATGGTTATCTGACTGTCAGCGCTGCAAAGGGCCTGGACAAGGATGAGAAGGATAAGAAGGGCAGAGTGATCCGTCAGGAGCGCTACGCAGGCGCTATGAAGAGAAGCTTCTACATCGGCGAGTACGTAAAGGAAGAGGATATCAAGGCAAAGTTTGAGGACGGTGTCCTGAAGCTGGCTATCCCGAAGAAGACCGCTCCGAAGGTAGAAGAGAAGAAGACCATCATGATAGAAGGATGATCAGCTGATATAATCATTCAAGAACTCACCAATCACCATAGTAAGGCGGCCGGCAGTTTTGCCGGCCGTTTGCTGTGCCCGGTCATGCCGGCAAATGATACACGGAAATGGCAATTGACATAACAATGATGATACACTATAATGTTTGTACCGATAAATAAATCACGGAGAGAAGTTTTGATTAGAAATTACGCAGCGAACTGCATCTGTTGTTGTCAGTGTGGAACTTATTTCACGCTTTCTTTCGCTGTGCTTTCCAAACGCCGGAGTTGATTTCCGGTCTCTCTGTTTATTACAGTATTCAAGAGGAAGCCCGCGGGCTTCCTCTTATTTTATTTAAGGAGACATTATGAGAGGATTATACAGTGCCATCGATCAGATCATCGGCAACACCCCGACTATGCGCCTTGAGCGCATCAAAGAAAAACTCGGACTGAAGGCGGATATTCTGGCGAAGCTGGAATATCTGAACCCGGCAGGTTCTGCAAAGGACCGTATCGCGAAAGCGATGATCGATAAGGCGGAGGCAGACGGGATCCTGAAGCCGGGCGGAACGATCATCGAGCCGACGTCCGGCAATACCGGCATCGGACTTTGCGCAATCGGTGTACCGCGCGGATATCGCGTCATCATCGTTATGCCGGAGGATATGTCGGAGGAAAGGCGTAAGCTGATCAAAGCCTATGGCGGAGAACTGGTGCTGACAAGCGCGGAAGGAAGCCTGCCGGAAGCACTTGCGAAGGTTGATGAACTGCATCACGCGATTCCGGGAAGCATCATCGCCGGTCAGTTTGTCAATCCGGCAAACCCTGGGATCCATTATGAAACGACTGCAAAAGAGCTGTGGGAGGATACGGAAGGCAGGATCGACATTTTCGTGGCAGGCATGGGCACCGGCGGAACGATTACTGGTGCGGCGCGCTATCTGAAGCAGCAAAAACCGGAGATCCGGATCGCCGCTCTGGAACCTGAAAACGCGGCCGCTCTCCATGGCGAACCGTTCAGCCCCCACAAAATCCAGGGTATCGGTGACGGTTTTATTCCGGATGTCATGGATCCGGAACTGGTCGATGAGCTTTTGAAGATAAGTGATGATGAAGCGTTGGAATACGCGCGCCTCATCTCCCGGACGGAAGGTCTGCTTGTCGGCATCTCCTCCGGCGCTTACCTGGCAGCAGCTGTGAAGCTTGCGAAGCGCCCTGAAAATGCAGGCAAAACAATAGCCACTGTCTTTATGGACAGCGGCATGAGGTATTTCTCAACGGAGCTTTTTGACTCTGC
>JAFTBX010000142.1 GCA_017455005.1 Lachnospiraceae bacterium
TAGACGAGTCCGGTATCGATACAGATGCGGTAGAAGAGATCCTGAAGACACATCCGGAAGTCAGAATGATCTATACCATATCTTCCTTCCAGAACCCGACCGGATATACCGCAGTGCAGGAAAAGAGAGAGAAGCTCTATGCGCTCGCATGCAAGTATGACAAGGTCATCCTGGAGGATGATCCTTACACCGAGCTTCGCTTCTCCGGTGAATCCGTCAACCCGATCAAGTCTCTTGATCTGGCCGGACGCGTATTCTATACAAGCTCACTCTCCAAGGTCATCTGCCCGTCTTTCCGTCTCGGCTACCTTGTTGCCCCGAAGGAGTATTCGAGATATATCAATATTTCGAAGCAGGTAACGGATATCCATTCCAATACGCTTGCGCAGTATGTCGCCTGGGGTATCATGACAAAGACGGACTATGAAGCACATATCACAGCTGCGCAGGAAGAATACCGCAAGCGTTCCGCGCTGATCGCCGAGACTCTGAAGCGTACCATGCATCCTTCCTGTAAGCTTTCGAGCCCGAACGGCGGACTTTTTATTATGATGTTCCTGCCGGACTGCATTGACGCTGTAGATTTTACCTGGAAGGGCATTGAGCGCGGCGTTGTTTGCGTACCGGGAAGCGGATTTGTGATCAACGGTGACGCACCGAGCCATTCTATCCGCATGTGCTATTCCACGGCGCCGATCGAGGACATCTCCCGGGGCGCGGAGATTGTCGGCAGGCTCACCTGGGACATGATCGAGGGCAAGGCCTGACTGCTAAAACATCTCCTAAAGGGGCTGATATAACCGCAGTCTATATTTCATCCTAAAAGATGGTAATAATACATGGGGATACGACGGAATCACTTTTTACCGGTCAAAACATAATTGACTTCATTATCTGCACGTGGTAGACTTGATTTTAACCTAAAGAAAGGGGATCAACGGTTTGAACCGCCTCGCAGTCGTCAGCAGCATTATTATTATCGACATTATCGGCATAGTTATTACGAACTTCGATGCAGATAGTGCTGAATGTGCTGCGTGACATTCCGGGATCAACGGACGAGCCGTGATAAGTTCAGATGAATGCCGGAACCAGATGTTCAGTACATCGGGTTCCGGCTTTAATTATATTGAAAAGAGGTACAGTTCATGTTAATGACCGGCGCCAAAATACTGATGGAATGCCTGCTGGAGCAGGGGGTTGATACCGTCTTCGGTTATCCGGGCGGAACCAATCTCAACGTCTATGATGAGCTCTACAAGTATTCCGACAAGATTCATAACTACCTGACGAGCCATGAGCAGGGTGCTGCCCATGCCGCAGACGGTTATGCCCGTTCCACCGGCAAGGTGGGTGTTTGCTTTGCGACTTCCGGTCCCGGTGCTACCAACCTTACGACCGGGATCGCGACTGCGCATCTTGACTCTTCCCCCGTCGTCTTTATTACCTGCAATGTAAGCGGCAAGCTTCTCGGCAAGGATGCTTTTCAGGAGGCGGACGTCATCGGCATCATGATGCCGATCACAAAGGCACAGTACCTCGTTCGTGATGTCAATACACTCGCGGATGATGTGAGAGAGGCGTTTGCGCTCGCCAGAAGCGGTCGTCCCGGCCCTGTTCTGATCGACATCCTGAAAGATGTGACGACACAGACTGCCGAGTATGATTACCTTCCGAGAGAACAGCATTACGCGCACGGTACCCTCGGGGATCTGATGATGCGCGCAACGACAAGCGCGCTGCGCATGCCCGAGCCTGACCGCCAGGATATCGAAAAGCTCGTAGCGATGATCGCAGAATCGGATAAACCCATGCTGATCTGCGGCGGCGGCGTCACGAGAAGCCGGGCGCATATGGAATTCCGTGAGTTTGCGAGAAAGCTTGACGCTCCGACTGCCATCACGCTCATGGGCGGAGGATCCATGCCGGGTGATGATCCGCTTTCCACCGGCATGATCGGTATGCACGGCTCCCAGGCGTCCAACCGTGCCTGCGACGGCTGCGACCTGCTGATCGCGGTCGGATGCCGTTTTTCAGACCGTGTCGCCCTGAAGCCTTCGACCTTTGCCAGAAACGCAAAGATCGTCCACATTGACATCGACCGCGCGGAAATCAACAAGAATGTCCGTACGGATCACCATATTATCGGCAACGCGAAGGTAGTCCTGGCACAGCTGAATGCCATGATCCCGCAGTATGATCACAGTGAATGGAAGCGTTACGTCTTCTCGTTCCCGAGGGAGACGGAGTATGACGCCAGCTCCAGCGCGCTGACGCCCAAGGAGATCCTTTCCACGATCAGCGATATGATGCCTGAGGATACGATCGTCGCAACGGACGTCGGTGAGCATCAGATGTGGTCCATCCAGCATTTTCATTTCAGCTATCCCGGACAGCTGCTTACGAGCGGCGGCTTCGGCACGATGGGCTTCGGCCTTGGGGCAGCGATCGGAGCGAAGATCGGCAACCCGGAGAAGACGGTCATTCATATCACCGGCGACGGAAGCTTCCGCATGAACTGCAACGAGCTTTCTACAGAAGCTTTCTATAAAGCGCCTGTCATTACCTTTATTTTTAATAACGGCTGCCTCGTCATGGTCCGCCAGTGGCAGGAACTGATGTATAACGGCCGTTACTCGGCAACGATCCTGGACAGGGGACCGGACTTTATCAAGCTTGCGGAGGCTTACGGACTGAAGGGAAGCCGCGTATCTTCGCCGGATGAACTGAAGGCGGCAATCGAAGAGGCTCTCACGGAGTATAAAGAAGGCCGCGGTTACATCGTCGAGTGCACAGTCGCACAGTCGGAGCTGGTACGCCCGATGGTTAACGGCGGCACGCATATCACTGAATTCTTATTGAACTAAACCGGGAAAGGAGGGTACAATAATGTTATCAAACAGAAATGGCATTTCCACAGTTGAAACACGCCGTACGCTTTCCGTCCTGGTGGATAATAAACCGGGTGTTTTAAGCCAGATCGCCCGGCTTTTCACGAGAAACGGCTATAACATTGAATCGTTTACGGCGGGTACTACCATCGACGAAGATATCACCCGTCTGACGATAGAAGTGACTGCTGATGACAGTCACACTGAGCTCATGGTCGCGCAACTGTCCAAAATGGTCCCTGTACATTCCGTAAAGCTCCTGGAAGCGGATCACGTCATCCGCCGCGAGCTGGTACTGTTCAAGGTCCACGCTGTGACAAGTGAAGTGCGTAATGAGATCATCCAGGTCGCCAACATTTTCCGCGGATCCGTTATCGATGTATCCAGGGAAACGCTGACGCTCTCGATCATCGGAGATGAAAAGAAGATCGACGGCGTGCGTGATATCCTGGAGGGCTTTGGCATTATCGAGCTGGCACGTACGGGAATGATCGCTCTGGAACGCGGAAAGTACACTATTAATGATGAATCAAAGGTGAAAGGAGAATTCAACTATGGCAAAAATGTATTATGAGAAGGATTGTGATATCAACCAGCTCAATGGTAAGAAGATCGCGATCATCGGCTACGGCTCACAGGGTCACGCTCATGCGCTGAACCTCAGAGATTCCGGCTGCGATGTTATCGTAGGTCTCCGTAAGGGTAAGTCCTGGGACTCTGCGGAGAAGGACGGCTTCACCGTTATGACCGTTGCAGAGGCTACCAAGGCTGCTGACATCATCATGATCCTTATGCCGGATGAGAAGCAGGCTGAGACCTACAAGAAGGAGATCGGCCCGAACCTTACAGAAGGCAAGGCAATCGCATTCGCGCACGGCTTCAATATCCGTTACGAGCAGATCGTTCCGCCCGCTGGTGTTGATGTATTTATGGCAGCCCCGAAGGGCCCGGGCCATACAGTCAGAAGCCAGTTCGTTGCCGGCAAGGGCGTACCCTGCCTGGTAGCAGTTGAGCAGAATCCGAGCGGCAAGGCATATGATATCGCGCTTGCATACATCGCCGGTATCGGCGGCGCAAGAGCAGGCATCATGGAGACCACCTTCAGCGATGAGACCGAGACTGACCTCTTCGGTGAGCAGACCGTTCTTTGCGGCGGTATCGTACAGCTGATGAAGTGCGGCTTCGAGACCCTGGTAGAGGCAGGATACGAGCCCGAGAACGCATACTTCGAGTGCATCCACGAGCTGAAGCTGATCATCGACCTGATCGTCGTAAAGGGCATCGCAGGCATGAACTACTCCATCTCCGACACCGCAGAGTTCGGTGAGTACGTATCCGGCCCGAGAGTCCTGCCGGCAGACATCGTCAAGGAAAACATGAGAGCGATCTTGAGCGATATCCGTGACGGATCCTTCGCAGGCCGCTGG
The DNA here is from genome assembly GCA_017455005.1 of Lachnospiraceae bacterium. Lineage (GTDB taxonomy): Bacteria > Bacillota > Clostridia > Lachnospirales > Lachnospiraceae > Avilachnospira. The sequence goes on from JAFTBX010000142.1 coordinate 4,319, forward strand.
ATCATGGAAAACCAGTGCGGACGCACCTACTTCAACTCCAAGAGAAAAGAACTCGCAAAGCACCCGATGGAAGTCGTCGGCGACCAGCTGAGGAAAAACATGCTCTGGGCAGGTGCGGATCAGTCCATGGACGAGATCTCCAAGTAAGCAAAAATCAAACGATATGCAGTGACGGAGACCTTTGGACGTCAGACACTTCGAATCGGAGAATACTTGTATTCTCCGGGCGAAGTGCTCTGCGGACAATGAATGCCCGCAGGGCATCCCGCATGAGTTTTTGCTCATGCGGGGGTCTCCGGCACGGGACTGTCCGGCACCCCCATTTACATGAGGAAGAAGCTGTGAGACCGCGAAGCGGACGAACAGCGGATTCCGAATGCGAGCCGCGCAGCGGCGGATCGCGAATGCAAACAAAATATGAACAACCTTACTTCCCGTCTCCTTGTCTACGGAGACCTTGGCGAAAACAGCATACTCAAACAGCTTTCCCATGCTTTCGAAGGCTGGGACGGCGGCGCATGCGATCCCCACGTGAAACCGCACATCGTCCGCATGATCTATGACCAGATCAAGCGTCTTCTGGACCTTGCGACAGACTACGGCTTTAACCGCAACCTCTGGCAGGATTACCTGACCTTCGTTCTCATGACCAACGAGAACAGCTTCAGCCTGGTCACCGAACGCGGCACAAAACAGCACGGATCGATCGATCTGCTGGTAAAGTCAGACTTTGAGGTATTCCGTCAGCTGTTCCATTATGACTTTACTCCGATCGAAAAGGATCTCGGTATTAACTGCTTCAGCGTTATTACAGGCTATCACGCGATCGACAAGAAAAAGCAGCGCTATAACAAGTCCGTCAGTGACATGGTGCGTGCGTTAAGCGACCGCCTGACAGATGCGGACAATGCCGACGAGTTTTATGAGATCATTACGGACCAGTATCTGCGTTATGGCGTTGGTATGATCGGTCTGAATGCCGCGTTCCGCGTCCGGTCACTGAACGGTGCCGGCGGACTGGGCGGCGATGTCGGTATGGGAAGCGGCTTCCTTGGAGTCCCTGCGGGCTATTATGCGGGCGGCCGTGAAGCGACTGAACAGGGTATTTTTACAAATGCCGACGACGTTGCGCTTGTCCCGATCTATAACCTCGACAGACGGCTCCTCTCTGACCTGGTGGGATACGAAGCGCAGAAAGAAGAGCTCAGGCGCAATACGGAGGCGTTCCTGGATGGAAAGGCTTCCAATAACATCTTACTTTACGGCGACGCAGGAACCGGTAAGTCCTCGAGTGTAAAGGCACTGATCAGTGAATACTATGATCGCGGCCTTCGTATGATCGAGATCTACAAGCACCAGTTCCGTGACTTGAGTTCAGTGATCGCCAGAATCAAAAACAGAAATTTCCGCTTCATCATCTTCATCGACGATCTGTCGTTTGAGGAAAATGAAGTTGAATATAAATTCTTAAAAGCCGTCATTGAAGGCGGCGTGGAAAACTGGCCGGAGAATGTTGTCATCTACGCGACATCCAACCGGCGCCACCTCATCCGGGAGACCTGGAACGACAGGACGGATATGGAGCATGACGGCGACATTCACCGCTCGGATACGGTGGAGGAGAAGCTTTCGCTTTCAGCCCGTTTCGGCGTGCGCATCTTTTATCCTGCGCCGCGCCATGCGGAATTCCAGAATATCGTTCTTTCCCTTGCGCGCCGCAAGGGACTGGATCCCATCGAATGGCCGGATGAGCGCATACTGCATGACGCCATCGCCTGGGAGCGCCGTGCCGGCGGTCCGTCCGGAAGAGTGGCGGAGCAGTATATTACGTATATACTCTCGGAAAAAGACGAGGCATCGGAGCAGGCTTGATTGCTCAGATGAGGAGTCTTTTGTCGGGATAACCGGATATCTTAAACAGCAGCATTATATATTGCAATTCAGAAGGAGAGCACCATATGAGATCTGACAACGTTAGAAAAGGTTCACAGCAGGCACCGCACCGTTCCCTGTTCCGTGCGTTGGGCATGACCAGCGAGGAGATGGAACGCCCGATGATCGGCATCGTCAACTCTTATAATGAAATCGTTCCGGGGCATATGAACCTGGACAAGATCACGGCGGCAGTCAAGCAGGGCGTAGCTATGGCAGGCGGCGTTCCGATCGTCTTTCCGGCAATCGCCGTATGCGACGGCATTGCTATGGGACATGAGGGAATGAAGTATTCCCTGGTTACCCGTGAGCTGATCTGTGACTCAACCGAAGCAATGGCAATGGCGCACCAGTTTGACGCGCTTGTCATGATCCCGAACTGCGACAAGGTCGTACCCGGTATGCTCATGGCTGCAGCCCGTCTCAACATCCCGACCGTATTTGTCAGCGGCGGTCCGATGCTGGCCGGCCATGTCGGCGGCGGAAAGACATCCTTAAGCAGCATGTTTGAGGCAGTCGGTGCGTATGCTGCAGGCAAGATCTCGGAAGATGAACTTGAAGATTTTGAATGCAAGACCTGCCCGACCTGCGGATCCTGCTCCGGAATGTACACGGCAAACTCCATGAACTGCCTGACCGAGGCGATCGGCATGGGCCTTCGCGGCAACGGCACGATCCCGGCAGTTTATTCCGAGCGTCTGATCCTTGCAAAGCATGCCGGCATGAAGGTCATGGAGATGCTTGAAAAGAACATCCGTCCGCGTGATATCATGACCAAAGAAGCATTTATCAATGCATTTACCGTGGATATGGCACTTGGATGTTCCACGAACTCGATGCTGCATCTGCCGGCGATCGCTCATGAAGCGGGCGTCGACATTACCATCGATATCGCTAATGAGATCAGTGAGCGTACCCCGAACCTCTGCCACCTTGCGCCGGCAGGTCATGCGTATATTGAGGAACTGAACGAGGCAGGCGGCATCTATGCCGTTATGAACGAACTTGCTGAAAAAGGCCTGATCAATCTTGACTGTATGACTGTTACCGGAAAGACTGTCGGCGAGAACATCAAGGGCTGCGTCAACCGCAATCCGGAGATCATCCGTCCGCTGGACAACCCGTTCAGCGAAGTCGGCGGCCTTGCAGTACTGAAGGGCAATATTGCTCCTGACGGCTGCGTAGTAAAGCGTTCTGCGGTAGATCCTTCCATGCTGAAGCATGAGGGACCGGCACGTGTGTTTGATGATGAGGAGACCGCGATCGCTGCGATCAAGGGCGGAAAGATCAATCCGGGGGATGTTGTCGTCATCCGCTATGAGGGACCGAAGGGCGGCCCCGGTATGCGTGAAATGCTGAATCCGACCTCTGCCATCGTCGGCATGGGTCTCGGCACATCTGTGGCGCTGATTACGGACGGCCGTTTCTCAGGTGCTTCCCGCGGCGCTTCCATCGGACATGTATCCCCGGAGGCTGCAGTCGGCGGACCGATCGGACTGATCGAAGAAGGCGATATCATCAGCATTGATATCCCGGCTTATCAGCTCAACGTCAAGGTATCCGACGAGGAACTTGCCGCACGTAAGGCAAAGTGGCAGCCGCGTCAGCCGAAGATCACGACAGGCTACCTTGCGCGTTATGCTTCCCAGGTCACTTCCGGCGCGAAGGGAGCATACCTTACCGTAAACGGCGAGGGATGACCGGAGACGGATATGCCTTGATGGTTACATGGAGCAGGGAAAGTTAGATGCAAACAGTATGATCTGCAGAATTTGCATCTAACAAATAGATTCTTATATAACTTAAGATGATGAATTATAGATACAATCTGTCTGAAATATGACGATTGCATCTATTTTTTGGAAAAAGTAAAGTGCAAATCTTTGAATTTTACGGAACTGCATCTAAGTTTTAGTACCGAAAAGAGTCCGTATCGAAAAAAAGTAGATGCAAAGCGGTGGTTTTTCCGGGAGTTGCATCTACTTTAAGAAAAGTCTAAATCAGAAAGATCTGCATCATATCTTAATTATAACGGGGGTTCGGATTCGCGGGCGGCCAGCCGGGGATGTTGCCGTCGATGACTGCGCGGAAGAGCCGCTTGTCGGCGCCGGGCGTCTCCTGATAAATCCGGTGCAGGAGCTCCTTGACGTACTGGCGGCGCGTATAGCCGTCCATGGGGCAGGGGTTCTTACAGACGGGCAGCCCGTTCGCATACCTGTCCTGTGCTTCCTGTACAGCTTGTTTCGGAAGTCCTTCACCCCGATAATTTTTGGAGAAGCTGATAATGTCAGCCTCATCGATAAAGATAAAAGGCCGGATAACACTGAGCTTCGTACGGTCAAGGTAGGTAAGCGGTGAGAAGGAGTAAAAACGGCCTTCATAGAGCATTGAAAGAAATGCGGTCTCGATCAGGTCGTCTTTATGGTGTGCGTAAGCGATCTTATTGGCGCCGATCTCCAGCGCCTTATCGTCGAGCGCGCCCTTTCGGAGCTTTGCGCAGAGCGCACAGGGATTCGACTCCTTGCGTATATCAAACAGAACTTCACCTATCTGGGTCGGTACGATATGATAGGGTACGCCGAGGTCGTCCGCAAGCTGCCTGACGGGACCCAGGTCAATGTTGCCGAGACCGAGATCGACTGTGATCGCGCTCAGTTCAAAGTGCTTCGGATAAAAACGCTGCAGGGCTTTCATCGCAACAAGCAGGGAAAGAGAATCCTTGCCGGCGGAAACGCCTACGGCAATGTGATCCCCTTCTTCTATAAGGCTGTATGTATCGATACAGCGTCGTGTCAGACTCAATAACTTCTGCAGATCCATATAACTTCCAACTCCCTCAATGATTCCGTAAATTGATATGCGAATAGTCTAAGCGCTAGGGCGTATGCTGTCAAGTAACGGAACGTATGACATTTTCACTCTGATCCCATATCTTTGTTTCATATCTGCCGGTAAGACGCGGCTTTGTCTTAAGCCTGTATATTGTATTTTGTTTCCATATAAATACATGATGTTATTGACAACTAACAGAAGTAAGTCTATACTAACTAAAGTTAGAAACGGCTAACGATTGTTAGACATGCCTAATTAAACATTACATAAAGAAACGGAGAACAATATGATGCCACTTTCAATGGCAGGAACCGGAGATATGGTCACCATCCAGATGATCAAAGGAACAGACGAGGTCAGACAGCATTTGGCAGAGTTGGGATTCATTGCCGGTGAAGAGATCTCCATTGTGAACCAGGTGAGTGGAAATCTGATCATACAGGTGAAGGACAGCCGTATCGCGCTGGACAGATCCATGGCGAATCGGATTTACATATAGTTAGAAACGGAGAGGAGCAACGATGAAGACTTTGAAAGACACCGCCGTCGGAGAGACGGTAAAAGTCGTAAAACTGCACGGAGAAGGACCTGTCAAACGCAGGATCATGGACATGGGCATCACCAAAGGAACGGAAGTTTATGTTCGTAAGCTTGCACCGCTCGGCGATCCGATGGAACTCAACGTCAGAGGTTATGAGCTGTCTGTCAGAAATGCAGACGCAGCCCTGATCGAGGTCGAGTAAGTATTGTTATAAGCAAAGCAGGCGGGTGGGCCCGCCAAAGAAGAGGAGTCACATATATGGATATTAAAATCGCATTAGCCGGCAACCCGAACAGCGGTAAAACAACTCTGTTCAATGATCTGACCGGCAGCAGGCAGTATGTCGGCAACTGGCCCGGCGTTACCGTTGAGAAGAAAGAAGGCCGCCTGAAGGGCCACGACGATGTTATCATCCAGGATCTTCCCGGTATTTACAGCCTTTCCCCCTATACCCTTGAGGAAGTAGTTTCCCGTACGTATCTGGTAAATGAGAAGCCGGACGCGATCATCAACATCGTGGACGGAACCAACATCGAGCGTAACCTTTACCTGACCACACAGCTCATGGAGCTGAACATCCCTATGGTCATTGCGCTCAACATGATCGACCTCGTCCGTAAAAACGGAGACAGGGTTGATACGAAGGCGCTTTCCGAAAAGCTCGGTGTTGAAGTCGTGGAGCTTTCCGCTCTGAAGGGCGAAGGTTCCAAGGACGTCGCAGAGAAGGCGATCGCTGCAGCGAAGTCGGGAAATCTCGGCAACCGTCCAAACATCCTCAGCGGTGAGGCCGGTGAAGCTGTGAAGGCAATCGAGGAGATCCTCAAGGGAAAGGTCGACGATAAGTTCCTTACCTGGAATGCTATCAAGCTTTTTGAGAGAGACTCCAAGGCTGTCAAAGCGATGAAGCTGGATGCGGTTACCCGCGCTGAGGTAGAGAGCCTGATCGAGAAATGTGAGAAGGCGCTGGATGATGACTCTGAGAGCATCGTCACCAACCTGAGATATAACGAGATCACCGGCATCACGGCAGAGACCGTTAAGAAGGGCCGTGCAAAGGGCGAGCTCAGTATCTCTGACAAGATCGACCGTATCGTCACAAACCGTGTTCTCGGTCTTCCGATCTTCGCCGTGATCATGTTCCTGATCTACGCGATTGCTATGGGCGGCTGGAGCATTTCCATCGGTACTGCAGCAACTGACTTTACCAACGACGTGATCTTCGGTGAGTGGGTTCCGGGTCTGTTTGATTCGATCCTCGGCGCTCTGAGTATCACCGAAGGCAGCGTGCTTTACGGTCTGATCCAGGATGGCATCGTTGCCGGTGTAGGCGCGGTCCTCGGTTTCGTTCCGCAGATGCTCGTTCTGTTCCTGCTCCTCAGCATTCTTGAAGATATCGGATACATGTCGAGAGTCGCGTTTGTCATGGACAGGATCTTCCGTCAGTTCGGTCTCAGCGGAAAGAGCTTCATTCCCTGCCTGGTAGCTACAGGCTGCGGCGTTCCCGGCGTTATGGCTTCCCGTACCATCGAGAATGAGCGCGACAGACGTATGACCGTTATGACCACGACATTCATGCCGTGCGGCGCGAAGCTCCCGATCATCGGCCTGATCGCGGGCGCGATCTTCGGCGGTTCACCGCTGGTAGCGGCGAGCGCGTACTTCATCGGTATCGGCTCGATCATCTTAAGCGGTATCATTCTTAAAAAGTTTAAGGCATTTGCAGGACAGCCCGCACCGTTCGTTATGGAGCTTCCGGCTTATCATATTCCGTCCCTTACAGGCGTACTGAGAGCCACCTGGGAGCGCGGCTGGTCCTTCATCAAGAGAGCGGGATCCGTCATCGTGATCTCCTCCATCATTATCTGGTTCCTGAGCTCCTTCGGAACCGTGAACGGACAGTTCGGTATGGTCGACAATCTCTTCGAGGATGAAAACCTTGTCACGGAAGAGTATGTTGCGGATCTGGCTGATCGTATGGATGTGCCGGTAGAAGATGTCACTCCGATGGATGCTTCCCTTCTTGCCGGCGTCGGCAACACGGTTGCCCCGGTCTTTAAGCCGCTCGGCTTCGGCAACTGGAAGCCGACCGTCGCTACAGTTACCGGACTTGTCGCAAAGGAAGAAGTCGTCGGTACCTTCGGTGTCCTGTACAACTTTGATGGACATGCGGAGCAGGCAGTCGATGAGGAGACAGGAGAACTGCTCTTTGATGAGAACGGCGAGCCTGTCATGGCTGAGCTTTCCGAAGAAGGCGATGAGATCTGGGATAGAGTCGCAAAGGACTTCACCCCGATGAGCGCGCTTGCATTCATGGTATTCAACCTTCTTTGTGCACCGTGCTTCGCTGCAATAGGCGCGATCAAGCGTGAGATGAACAATGCGAAGTGGACCTGGGCAGCAATCGGCTACATGACCGTCTGGGCATATGTGCTTGCCTTCATTACCTACAATGTAGGCGGCGTGATCACGGGCGAACATGGCTTCGGCCTTGGCGCGATCGTCGGTATTGCACTCATCGCAGGCATCATCTATCTGCTTGTCCGCAAGGGATATCAGGCAGACGACAGCGTACAGAGCCTTACCTCTGTCAATGCTAACGCAGCTTAAATTTTACTCCCGGGCGGGCGGCTACAGCAGCATATCGTACCGTCCGTCCGGGATAGGATAAGGAGAATCAATGTCACCCGTACTTGGAAATGCAATCGTAATACTGGCGCTTATCGTTCTTGTATATTTCTGCGGTCGCAACTGTATTAATATGCTGAAGGATGAACTTTCCGGCAAATGCACCGGATGTGCGAACGGATGCTCGCATTCTTCCCCCGCGGGCAATGCCGTCAGCAATATCGGCGGCTGCACGGGAAACTGTGCCGGCTGTGCAGGATGCAAAAGCCGGGGTTCCGACCGTTAATGAACGTCGAAGTGGAACGGTGAGAGATCCGGGTACATGAATACTTGACATTTTGATGAGCCGTGGCATTTTGCAGCGGCTCTTTCATATCATATATGGAGAAAAGAGAAATGGTGAAAACAGTCGTGAAGATCGACGGAATGATGTGCGGCATGTGCGAGACCCACGTGAATGAAGCTCTCCGAAAGATCACAGGCGTCCGCAAGGTGAGTTCCTCTCATAAGAAAGGACAGTCGGAGCTCATCAGTGAGAGCGGTATCCCGGAAAGTGAGATCCGACGCGTGATGGAGCCGACCGGTTACGCCGTCCTTGGCATAAACGAAGAGCCTTATGAGAAGAAGGGTTTGTTCGGAGGTCTGTTCGGATAAAGAATACAGGGTGTAAAGACAAAGTACTTGACACCCTGTTTTTTTATGTTATAATGGCATCTGTTGCAGTGACAATAAGGAGAGGGATCATGGAGAAACTGGTCAGACAGGGAATGTTATATGATCTGTATGGGGAGCTTCTGACGGACCACCAGCGCAAGGTGTTCGGAGAGCTCGTCAATGATGACCTTTCCCTTTCGGAGATCGCGGAGCTTAACGGGATCACCCGTCAGGGAGCGCATGACCTGATCAAGCGCTGCGATAAGATACTCGAAGGCTACGAAGCAAAGCTACACCTGCTTGAGAAGAAACTTGCAGAAGGCGAATAACGCACATGGCATTTGAAAGCTTATCCGAAAAATTTCAAAAGATTTTCAGAGATCTGACCGGTAAGGGACGACTGAAGGAAGAAGACGTTCATGCCGCGATGAAAGAAGTCAAGCTTGCATTGCTTGAAGCGGATGTCAACTTCAAAGTCGTCAAGCAGTTCGTGAAGGACACGGAAGCAAGAGCGATCGGCGAGGATATCCTGAACAGCCTGACTCCCGCACAGATGGTCATTAAGATCGTCAACGAAGAACTGATCCGCATGATGGGCGGTGAACCGGTCGCAATGGAACTGAAGCCCGCAGGTCAGGTCACCGTGATCATGATGGCGGGTCTCCAGGGTGCCGGTAAAACGACGACTGCAGCCAAGATGGGCGGTAAGTTCAAGTCTGCCGGCAAGCGCGTGCTTCTTGCCGCAGGCGACGTCTACAGACCTGCCGCGATCAAGCAGTTGGAAGTCAACGCGGGACAGCTCGGACTCGATGTCTTTTCAATGGGTTCTGATGTCAGCCCCGTTGAGATCGCGAAAGCGGCTTACGATAAGGCAAAGAAAGAATCCTACGGCGTACTGATCATCGATACCGCCGGCCGTCTGCATGTAGACGAGGCTATGATGCAGGAACTTGCTGACATCAAAGCGGCAGTACCGGTCGATTACACCGTACTTACTGTCGATGCCATGACAGGTCAGGACGCAGTCACCGTAGCAACAGAGTTCAGCGAGAAAGTCGGCATCGACGGCCTGATCGTGACCAAGCTCGACGGCGATACCCGAGGCGGCGCTGTCCTTTCGATCCGTTCCGTTACAGGTAGGCCGGTATACTTCGCCGGCATGGGCGAGAAGCTCAGCGACCTGCAGGAGTTTTACCCGGAGCGTATGGCCAGCCGTATCCTCGGCATGGGCGATGTGCTTACTCTCATCGAGAAGGCACAGGAGTCTGCGGATCTCGAGCAGCAGAAGAAGACTGCAGAGCATCTGCGTAAGTCACAGTTCACGTATGAGGACTTCCTTATCCAGATGAACCAGATGCGCAAGATGGGCGGCTTAAGTTCCATTATGTCCATGCTGCCCGGCATGAAGGGGATTGATCCTGATGCCATCGACCAGAAACAGTTTGACCGGATCGAGGCGATCATCCTCAGCATGACCCCGAAGGAGCGCAACAATCCGAAGCTGATGAATCCGTCCCGTAAGCGCCGTATCGCAAATGGATCGGGCACGGATATTGCTGAAGTGAACCGCATCGTCAAGCAGTTCGAGCAGATGCAGAAGCTGATGAAGCAGATGAACGGCATGCGTAAGCACGGTAATCTCGGCAAGCTCTTCGGAGGCAATATGTTCCGCGGAAGCGGACTGTTTTGATAACTCATATTTAATATAGAGATAAAAGGAAAAAGGAGAATAAACCAATGGCAGTAAAAATCAGATTAAGAAGACTTGGCGCAAAGAAGAAGCCGTTCTACAGAGTGATCGTTGCAGACAACAGATCCCCGCGTAACGGCAGATTCATCGAGGAGATCGGTTACTATGATCCGAACACCGAGCCCAGCACCCTGAAGATCGATGCAGAGGCTGCAAAGAAGTGGCTCAATAACGGTGCTATCCCCTCAGCAACATGTGTCAAGCTTCTCCAGATTGCCGGCATCACGAAGTGATCATTTGATCCAAAGTGAGGTGGCTAATGAAGGAGATCTTAGAAGTAATTGCAAAGTCACTCGTCGATAATCCGGATGCAGTAGTTATTACTGAAGAAATCAAAGATGACACGGTCGTTCTGAAGCTTCAGGTGGCACAGTCCGACATGGGCAAGGTCATCGGCAAATCAGGCCGTATCGCCAAGGCGATCCGTCAGGTCCTCAATGCTGCGGCATCAAAGGACAAGACTAAGGTTATCGTGGATATCGGCTGATCAGGAAATACTTATGAACGCAGAATTGAGAGTCGGCGTCATAGTCAAAACCCATGGTATCAAAGGAGAGGTGAAGGTCTTCCCGACCACAGACTCTCCTTTGCGCTTTGATGACCTGACGCATGTAAAACTGAAGCTCGGAAAAACCGAGCGTGAGATGGAGATCGAACAGGCACGGTATTTTAAAAACCTTGTCATACTCAAGTTCAAGGGAATCGACAACATTAACGATGTCGAACAGTACAAAGGTGCTGATCTTTATATCCCGCGCGAAGAAGGCGTAGAGCTTGAAGAAGGCGAATACTACATCGCGGACATCATTGATATGAAGGTTGTTTCGGATACCGGTGAGGAACTCGGCGTTGTGCGTGATGTACTTGAGACCGGTGCCAATGATGTTTATATCATTAAGCGCAAGGGTGCAAAGGATCTTCTGATTCCGGCAACGGAAGAGTGCGTACTCGATATTGACATCGAGGAGAACGTTATGACCGTCCATCTGCTGGATGGCCTGCTGGATCTTTAACGCCCTGTAACAGAGTTCGGTTGCTCAATATGCTTTTAAAACCGGCTGTCATTGATCTCAGGATGGGTACTGTATGAACTTTTATGTCATGACCCTGTTTCCGGAAATGGTACTGCAGGGTGTCAATACAAGCATTACCGGACGCGGCATCAAAGCCGGCGCGATCTCGGTAGAGGCCTTCCATATCCGTGATTATACACTTGATAAGCACGGCAAGACAGAAGACGCCCCTTATGGGGGAGGCGTCGGTCTTGTAATGCAGGCACAGCCGATCTGGGACTGTTATCAGGCTGTTTTGAAGCGTATTGAAGAAAATCACTGCGCGTCGGAACAAACTCCGGGTGACCAATCAGATGCACCGGAGGATAACGATGGATCATCTCAGGAGCAGATGGCTGTCTGCGGCAGGGCGCCGGGAAAGCCCCGCGTGCTTTACATGTCGCCGCAGGGACGGGTCTTTGACCAGCAGTTTGCGGAAGAACTCGCGAAAGAAGAGGACCTCGTGATGCTTTGCGGGCATTATGAGGGCGTAGACGAACGCGTACTGGAACTGATGGACGCGGAAGAGGTATCGATCGGCGACTATGTGCTGACCGGAGGAGAACTTCCGGCGATGGTCATGATCGACTGTATCAGCCGTCTGGTTCCCGGCGTGCTCGGAAAGATCGAATCGGCTGAGGTGGAGACGTTTACCGACCACCTGATCGAGTATCCGCAGTATTCCCGACCCGAGGTATTTATGGATAAGCGTGTTCCGGAGGTGCTTCTTTCCGGTCATCATGCCAATGTTGACAAATGGCGCAGGGAACAGTCGATAGAACGCACGCTGCGCAAACGTCCTGATCTCCTGGAAACGGCAGTCCTTACGCTCAGTAAAAAGGAACTGAAATTCCTCGATGAACTGAAGCTTCGGGTGGCTATGGAAGAGCAGGAAGAAGATGCCGATGAGGAAGAAGAGCTGATTCCCGGGGCGCCTGACGGCATTTAAGCAAAGGGCGAAAATTACGCTTGACTACACAAACCAATCATGTTATTATAATACGGCTTGTTTAAAACAATTAAGAATGGTGGTCCGCTGACGATGGATCTTTGATCCCCGGCATGAGCTTTTCCGGTTTTCGTGTATGAACATCAGATAATTTTAAGGAGGAAAAGAACATGCATGAGATTATTGAGAAGATCGAGCAGGATCAGCTTGATCAGATGAACAAGGAGATCGCTGATTTCAACGTCGGCGACACCATCAGAGTCCACAACCTCATCCGTGAGGGTAACCGTGAGCGTATCCAGATCTACGAGGGTACCGTTATGCAGAGACAGGGACATGGCCTTCGTGAGACCTTCACTGTCAGAAAGCTTTCCAACGGTGTCGGCGTTGAGAAGACCTGGCCGATCTACAGCCCGTTTGTTGCAAAGATCGAGGTTGTCAGACGTGGTAAGGTCAGACGTGCTAAGCTGAACTATCTTAGAGACAGAGTCGGTAAGGCTGCCAAGGTTAAGGAGCTTATGCGCTGATCGTCCTTCAGGACAGATTATATCAATGCAGAATGGTCGGTATATGCCGGCCATTCTTTTTATATATACACTTATAAGCAAAAGAAATATGAATCTGAATGCACAAAAATAGTTTGAATCTTTTGACACAAACCGCAAATAATGTGGCAAAACGTAAATATTAAAAAAGTATAAATTATATAAAATAAACGGAATACGTTATCTAATTTCTATAATAGTAAAGAAATTATCCCTATGATAAAATATGTATAAAGTGAGAGAAGTTTGAAGCAAAGCTTTCGTGAGTTTTTACCACATTGCTATTTTAAATTTCTAGGGGGTAATTTTATGACAACAGTTTCCAAGAAGTCGAACGGTGCTGCTCTGATCCCGTTCCTGGTATTCATCGTTGTTTACATGGGATTTGGTATTTACTATTCCATGACAGGCGTTGACATGGCATTCTACCAGTTCCCGTCTGTAACCGCGATGTTCATCGCAGTAATCGTAGCTTTCCTGCAGGGTAAGGGAACCGTCGATGAGAAGTTCGCTACTTTCTCAAAGGGCGCAGCTAACCTCGATGTCCTGACCATGCTGATCATCTACATCCTGGCAGGTGCTTTCGCATCCGTCGCAGCTACTATGGGCGGCCGTGACGCAACCGTCAACCTCGGTCTTTCCCTGGTTCCGGTACAGTTCCTGTGCGCAGGCCTGTTCATCATCTCCGCATTCATGGGTACTGCGACCGGTACTTCCATGGGTACGATCTCCGCGGTCATCCCGATCGCTGCAGCTGTTGCTGAAAAAGGCGGCCTGAGCCTTCCGATCACTGTTGCGGCAGTTGTCGGCGGCGCTATGTTCGGTGATAACCTTTCCATGATCTCCGATACGACCATTGCTGCTACCAGATCCCAGAAGTGCGAGATGAGAGATAAGTTCAGAGTCAACCTTCTGATCGCTCTTCCTGCA
>JAFTBX010000143.1 GCA_017455005.1 Lachnospiraceae bacterium
ACGCTGTGCTTTGCTGCAATCGAAGGCGGAAATTTATACTCGGTCCTCGATACGATGGCGCCGATCTTGGGCCGGTGTTCGCTTTTTTCATCAATCAGGGCAGACACTGCGAGAAGAGCCTTGGTCGTGGTGAAATCATCGGTCGGGCTGATGATTACCGAGCGGGCGTTGGAAAGGGCGCAGCGCTCCAAGGCGACGGGATCGAAAATATCTACCGTCCGGCAGATGATCCGTACATTTTTCGGGTATTCGACATTTTCCCGAATGAACTGCTGCATCTCCTCCTGTTCAACATCACCTGCGATCACGATGCATGAAGGACGATCTCCTGCCGCAAGCACCAACTGCCGGAGCAGGGTGTATTCTCCGGGATAGAAGCCCAGAATCAGGGTATGACCTTCCTCCAGGATTTCGGAATGTCCCTTTTTTAAACTTTGGATCCTCTCCTCGATGCCGCTTGAAATGATGCCGATCAGGACGCTTGTGATAAGTACTCCGATAATGGCTGCGATGGACATGGGGATCAGGCGGACGAGGTTCCCTTCTCCGTCTTCAAAGCCCGGCATCCAGGCATTGATGACCGTGGTAAACGTTTCCCAGAAGGTGGCAAGGAAACCGGTTTCTGAGTTGCGGGTCAGGAAGAAGACTATGAAAGAAATTACCAGGATCACCAGCAGGGTGAAGATCGCCAGCAGTCGGATCAGGGCGAGGCTGCCGCTCGCCATATGATTATCGAACCAGTACAGTAAACGTTTCTTCAGGGGATGTTTCTTCATCGGGAGACCTCCGTATTGCTTCGAAAAGAGAAATGCAGCGGAATACTCGTTCTTATTTCCATAATATCACGAATGCAGACTGCTCTCAATCCATCATTGCCATAAGGAGCCGGAAAACCGTAGTGGTGATTCCCGGCTCTTTCTGTTATACTGTAAAAGAGTAAATGCTGACGGTTATGTGAGAGACGGCCTGTCTTACAGACAGGCGCCGAAAGATACAAAACTGTCGGCAGCTTGCTATGACAAAACAGTGGGGGAAACATTATGACGGATAACAGACCCTGTGTCGCATGGGATAAGATGAACAGCTTCCTGATCGATGCCTTCACCGGCTACGGTGTGCCGAAAGAGGATGCCGCAATCTGTGCGGACGTCCTGCTGGAGTCAGACCGCCGGGGCATTGAGAGCCACGGATGCAACCGCTTCAAGCCTATCTACATTGACCGCATCGTAAAGGGAACGCTGCTCCCGGTGACAAACCTGGAGATCGTGAAGGAAACGCCGACGACGTTGGTTATGGACGCGCATGACGGCATGGGCATGGTGGCGAGCTATCACATGATGGAACGCCTGATCGAAAAGGCCAAGACCTGCGGCATGGCGGGAGGCGCGATCCGTAACTCGACCCACTATGGTATCGCGGGCTACTGGGCTACGATGGCCAGTAAGGAAGGCCTGATCGGTCTCACCGGTACGAACGCAAGACCTTCGATCGCTCCGACCTTCGGCGTGGAAAACATGCTCGGCACAAACCCGCTGACCTTTGCGCTGCCGACGGATGAGGAGTTTCCGTTCTGCATCGACTGCGCGACATCCATCGTGCAGAGAGGCAAGATCGAGTACTACGCCAGAGAAGGTAAGGACACCCCTGCCGGCATGGTCGTTTCGGAAAAAGGCGAGGCGCTGACGGACAGTGAAGAGATCCTGAAGGACCTGGTTGCCGGCAAGGCAGCTCTTGCGCCTTTGGGCGGCATCGGCGATGAGATGGCAGGCTACAAGGGCTATGGCTACGCGACAGTCGTGGAGATCCTTTCCGCGGCGCTTGCAGGCGGACAGTACATGAAGGCGCTGACCGGCGTGAGTCCGGAGGGAAAGCCGCAGATGTATCACCTCGGCCATTTCTTCTTCGTCATAGACCCCGATGCTTTTACGGGCCGCGACGCTTTCCGCCGGACTGCCGGCGAGATCTGCCGTGCCCT
>JAFTBX010000144.1 GCA_017455005.1 Lachnospiraceae bacterium
CGAGCGCGTCGCCGATGAGCGCCGCCGCGCCGGAGATGCGGCCGGACTTGCGGACGAAGCTGAGTTCTGTCGGGACGAAAAGCACGACGTTATGCTTGATCCAGTCCTCGAGAAAATCGAGAATCTCCTGAACGGGCGCGGGAACGCAAGCCCTGGCAGGGACTTCCGCACATTCTTTGTTAAACACGGCAGCCACGCGGGCGGCCTGCACTACGCCGAGGCCGTAGCCCATGCTGTAGGTGTTGCCGTCCAGAAGATGGATCCGGAAGCTTTCTTCCGCTTCGGGATGATCCTGGTAGAACATCTCACGCGCAAGGACGGAATTGGAATATGTGGAAGAGCCGGAACCGTTGAGGCTGACATGGATGAGGTCCGTACAGCCGGCGGCAAAGCACTGTTCGTAAAGATCGACGTAAGCAAGCGGCGGAACCGCAGCGGAGGAGGGGAGCTTGTCTGTCTTGTGAAGATACTCACAAAACTCCTTTCTCGGCATGTCTGTTCCGTCCTGCCACTCCTCGCCCTCGGCGCTTTCGATCTTGAGGGAAAGGACAGAGATATCCAGTTCCTTTACCAGGGAGGCCGGGATGTCCGCTGTCGAATCGGTAGAAATTTTAATGTACATGTATTATAATCACTCCATGGATCAATGTGTATGACTGTCTGTTTATGCGGTTTGATCACAGTGTCCGCAGTCCATGAAAGTATAACATAAAGATGCGGATTCCACAATATTCAGATTTGCGGAAACCCCTTATTTTAAGCCGTTTTTCGGCATTATGATATCGGTTTTTCAAAAACCGATGAACTGCTGCAATACACAAGAGAAATATATAATCAGGCGAAATCTGCCTCGCTGGCAGCGGTTCAAAACTGACACCCGGAGTAAATAATCATGCTGATTGGAGAAATGTCGATTTATCAGATCTTATGGTACTTTGTGATCTATTCCGTGCTGGGCTGGTGTGTGGAAGTTGCCTATCATGCGGTCACGCTCGGAAAGGTCGTCAACCGTGGCTTCTTAAACGGCCCGGTCTGCCCGGTCTATGGTTTCGGCATGCTTGCGGTCCTGATCGTGTTTAACACCATCAGTGCTGATGTCTCAGCGCATTCCGGTTTGGCGCTTTTTCTCGGGGGCATGCTGCTCGCGACAACCATCGAACTGATTGGCGGTTGGGCCCTTGACAAACTGTTTCATGCGAGATGGTGGGACTACTCCAACGAAAAGTTCAATTTTCACGGATATATCTGCCTGAAGTTCAGCCTGATCTGGGGTCTCGGTACGGTCTTTATCTATAAACTTGTTCACACCTCCATAGCCTTGGGAGTTTCGCTGTGGCCTGTCGCACTCGGCTGGTTCGCTCTCGTGATCAGCTATCTGACCTACGTGACGGATCTTTGTGTAACTGTGGCAACGGTCCGTGGTCTCAACAGAGACCTTGCGGAGCTGGATGAGCTGCGCGCAAAGCTTCGGATCGTGAGTGACTCTCTGAGTGAGCACATCGGTGAGAACACGATCCGTACGACGCAGGCAATCGATGAAGGAAAGGTACAGGCGTCACTTGCAAAGAAGGAGCTGGAAGACCAGGCTGCCGCTGTGAAAGCCCGCGCGGATGAACTAAGGATACAGGCAGAGGAGAGAACAGCCCGGAACGTGGAGGAACTGAAGGCAAGGACGGAACAGCTGAAAGAAGAGACCAGGGCAAGGGCTGCCGGCAATGTGCAGAAGGCAAAGCAGCTTCAAAAGGAAATTGAAGCCGAGACAGCGTGGGCTGATGCCCGGGAGCAGCAGGAGAAAGATCAGCGCATCGCGGAATTGCGCGCCCGGTACGAAACCGTCCGTGCCCGGCTCTATAAACATCCTGTCTTCGGTGCCGGCCGTCTCATGAGGGCATTTCCCAATGCCGTGCATCGTGATCATAACGAACTGATGCAGGAATTCCGCAGGAAGCTCGAGGCCGGTCACGGGAAATCCACGGAACCGGGTCAAACCTGAGCCGCGGCATGAGTGCCGAATGCGTACTATGAGTATGCTTCGGTTGATTTCAGAAGCCGGATGCATTACAATAAGCTTAGGAATCCGTGTGGTCTGCAGTATGTTTTCTGCGGGCCCGCGATGAGGAGGAACAATATGCGTAAAATGATCATTTCCATTGTTGCAATCGTTACGATCGCAGGTATCGCGATCACGGCTCTTGCGATCAGTGAAAACTACTAAGTCTCAAGCAGGCGGTTTTTGCAACGATACTTTTGCCGGCCCGGCCTGATGGGACGGCTCGCTTCGGCAGGTGACTGATATGAAGAAAAGCCCTAAAAAACTGATTATCCTGGGAACTGCCGCGACAGCTGCCGCGGTGGGCTTTACCGGCTGCAAGAATTACGCTCCGGCAGTCTATGGTCCGCCGGAGGCGTTTACGACGCCGGCGTCGGAGATACTTACGACGCCTGAGGCGGAGGAAAGCTCCTTCGATCCTGCGGAAAACATCCCGGAGGATGTCTACGGCCCGCCGGAGTGGTTCGGGTATGAAGAAGAATCGGACAATATTGATCCTTCTGAAAACATCGTGGAGTGTGTCTATGGCCCTCCGGAATGGTTTGAAGGACCGGAGGAAGCTCCCGGTGAGGATATGGTTGTGGATGAAGAGAGCGAAACGGTAACTGCAACTGAAGAAATGGGATCTGCAGCGGAAACATACGCGAACACGGAAGCCGTTCCGGATACGGTCGCGGATGAAACTTTTACGGCGGAGCACAATATCCAGCCGCTTGTTTACGGACCTCCCGAATGGTTCGAAAACCGCGTGACCGAACAGGAGACCGCGATGCCGGCAGAAGATGAGCAACCGGCAGAGGATGAACAGCCGGATGTGGTCTTTCATCCGGGCATCAATATCATCGAGGGCGTTTACGGCCCGCCTGCGCCGTCGGATGTAAGCTTCGGCATGATGCAGGAGAGTACCGCAGCGGATATGGATCCTTCGGAAAATATATACTATCCGGTCTACGGCCCGCCGGGCGCCATGGGGGTCGTTTCCGAGTAAGCCGATATCATGAAGCCCGCCTGGCGGGCTTCTTCGTTTCATTAAAGTCCTTAAAACAGCATGGGTATGGCATGAACAGCAATATTGACAGAATAAAACTGAATCACATGCGGCAACTGTCGGAATACAGGGAAAAACTCCTCGTTCATCCGATCCTTAAGTTCCTCTTCCTTGAGCTGACGCTTCGGTGCAACGAACGCTGCATTCACTGCGGCTCTAGCTGCGGCGACGTGCCGAGTGAGGAGATGAGCTTAAAGCAGTACAGGCAGATCCTGGATGAGATCGCGGGCGACTTTGATGTGAAGAGCTTCCAGCTTTGCATCACGGGCGGCGAGCCGCTCATGCGCAGGGATTTTTTCGATATCATGTCCTATGCGCACGAGCTCGGTTATAACTGGGGCATGACGAGCAACGCCGTCCTGATCGATAAGGACGCGGCGAGGCGTCTCCGGGAGACCGGTATGCGTACGATCTCCGTCAGCATTGACGGCCTGAAAGAAACGCACGACGCGTTCCGGCGCACACCGGGCGCGTATGACGGCGCAATGCGCGGCATTCAGAATCTGATCGATGAAGGCGGTTTCGAGCATATCCAGGTGACGACGGTCATCAACCATCAGAACATGCATGAGCTTGACGCGCTCTACGAGATCTTCCTCGATATGGATATCGATTCCTGGCGGGTCATCGGCGTGGAGCCCATCGGACGCGCACTCGATCATCCGGAGATCCTGCTGGATGACCGGGACTGGAAGAGGCTCTTTGACTTCATTCGCGAAAAGCGCCGGGAGGATATGCCGGTGACTTACGGATGCAGCCATTACCTCGGTCTTGATTATGAAAGAGAGGTCCGGGAGCATTATTATCTTTGCAATGCCGGCATTTATGTTGCAAGCATCATGTGCAACGGCGACATCGGGTCCTGTCTGGATATCGAAAAACGTCCGGAGACGATCCAGGGCAATATTTTGCGGGACCGCTTCAAGGATGTCTGGGAGCAGCGGTTTGAGATCTTCCGGCAGGAAAAAGCTGATCTCAATGAGACCTGCCGCGGTTGCGATGTGAAGGGCTTCTGCCACGGCGGAGCGACCCACAGCTGGGACTTTGACCGCCAGGAGCCGAGGGTGTGTTTCAAGGATATTTTCCGTATGAAATAAGCATTAATAATGCTGCGGCAGACTTCTGTAAACCTTGTTGATCGGCCGTGCCGCACGGCGGTTTCCTGCCCGAAAAAAACATGCAGAAATGTGCCTTGACTTTTGGCGTTTCGGAGCCCCGGTTTGTACAGAAGTGATAATTGACACGGTTAAGCCGCATCCTTTATAATTATAGAAGATTCAAAGAAGAGCCTTACCTTTGACGGCAGGGCTCTTTGTGTAAACAAGCGTAACGGTCCGGCGACTGTCGCCGGATGACGTATTCATAAAAGGGGGCGAGGGAGTATGATGAGATTTGAGAACACTACGATCATCGGCAGTGGCACCGGACTCCCGTCCGAAGGCTGCGTTGTGCGCGGCGTTGCTGCCGGCATGACTGCGGCTGTCAGCGGCAGCCTTGCGAGCCTTGACCAGATGCTGAAGGCGCTGGATACATCCGAATATACTATTTTACCCGGTTTCTGCGATGTGCATGTGCATTTTCGAGAGCCGGGTTTTTCGTATAAAGAGACGATCGGTTCCGGATCAAAGGCAGCGGCGCGCGGAGGATATACTGCCGTTTGTCCGATGCCCAATCTGAAGCCGGTCCCGGACAGTGCTAAGCACATGGAAGAGGAACTGAAGCTCATCCGGGAAGAGGCCGTCATTGATGTCCTTCCCTATGCTTCGATCACGGTCAATGAAGACGGCAGGGAACTGAGCGACATGGAAGCGCTGGCGGAGTCCGCGATCGCGTTTTCCGATGACGGACGCGGCGTGCAGGATGAGGAAATGATGCGCGATGCCATGACCCGCGCAAAGGCACTCGGCAAGATGATCGTCGCGCACTGCGAGGTAAATGATCTCCTGCACGGCGGATATATTCACGATGGTGTTTACGCTGCGGCACACGGACATAAAGGGATCTGCTCCGAAAGTGAGTGGAAGGAAATCGAGCGGGATGTGCGCCTTGCGGAAGAGACCGGCTGCGCGTATCATGTCTGCCATATCTCGACAAAGGAGAGCGTGGAGATCATCCGTGACGCCAAGCGCCGCGGTGTGGATGTAACCTGTGAGACCGCGCCGCATTTCCTGATGCTTGATGAAAACGACCTGCAGGAAGACGGCCGCTTCAAGATGAATCCGCCGCTTCGGGCGAAAGAAGACAGGGAAGCACTGATCGCCGGCCTGATCGACGGAACGATCGATTGTATCGCGACGGATCACGCGCCGCACAGCGCGGAGGAAAAGTCGCGGGGCCTCAAAGGAAGCGCCATGGGCGTCGTCGGACTGGAAACGGCATTTCCGGTACTTTATACAGGTCTTGTGAAGACCGGCGTCATCACGATGGAGCGCCTGATCGAGGCGATGTACACGGTACCGAGGAAACGTTTCGGAATCCCCGCCGGAAGCTGTGATTTCGCGGTATGGGATCTTGCAAAAGAATATGTGATCGATCCGGCAGAGTTTTTGTCAAAGGGAAAGAGCACGCCGTTTGAAGGTTGGAAGGTCTTCGGACGCTGCATGCTTACCGTACATAACGGCGAGATCGTCTATCTTGATCCGTCCGTAACTGTCGGATAAATCATAGCGGCCAGTGGCCGCGGCAGATAAACAGAGATAAATATAAATATAAAAAGGGAAATCTGGAGGATATATGCCTAAGAGAACTGACATTAAAAAAGTACTGATCATCGGCTCCGGCCCGATCGTTATCGGACAGGCTGCGGAGTTTGACTATGCGGGTACGCAGGCGTGCCTTGCGCTGAAGGAGGAGGGCTATGAGGTCGTCCTCGTCAACTCTAACCCGGCGACCATCATGACGGATACGTCCATCGCCGACAAGGTCTATATGGAGCCCCTGACACTTGAATATATCGCGAAGATCCTCAGAAAGGAGCGTCCGGACGCTATCGTCCCGGGCATCGGTGGTCAGACCGGCCTCAACATGGCCATGCAGCTGGAGAAGAAGGGCATCTTAAGAGAGTGCCGCACCAAGCTTCTCGGCACCAGTTCAAAGAGCATTGAGCGCGCGGAGGACCGTGAGCTCTTTAAGGAGATGTGCCAGTCCATCGGCGAGCCTGTCATCCCGTCTGAGATCACCTATTCGATCGAGGAAGCAAAGAAAGCGGCTCTCGATATCGGATACCCGGTCGTACTTCGCCCGGCATTTACGCTTGGCGGTACCGGCGGCGGCTTTGCGAACAACGAGGCAGAGCTCGAGGAGATCGGTCTCAACGCATTCAAGCTGAGCCCGGTGCACCAGGTTCTGATCGAAAAGAGCGTGAAGGGCTACAAGGAGATCGAGTTTGAGGTTATGCGTGACTCCGCGGACCACGCGATCACGATCTGCGGCATGGAAAATGTCGACCCGGTCGGCGTACATACCGGTGACTCCATTGTCGTGGCTCCGATCCTTTCCCTGAATGATCACGATCTTAAGATGCTCAACGATTCCGCAATCAAGATCATCCGCGAGCTCAAGATCGAAGGCGGCTGCAACGTACAGTTCGCGCTGGATCCGAATTCCAGCAAGTATTACCTGATCGAAGTCAACCCCAGAGTCTCCCGTTCGTCCGCGCTTGCGTCCAAGGCGAGCGGCTATCCGATCGCGAGAGTGACTGCGAAGATCGCCATGGGCATGCTTCTTGAGGAAATCCCTGTGGCGGGCGGTACCGCTGCGATCGAACCGAGCCTCGACTATATCGTCGCGAAGTTCCCGCGCTTCCCGTTTGACAAGTTCCCGTCCGCACCCAACAAGCTCGGCACCCAGATGAAGGCGACCGGCGAAGTCATGGGCATCGGCTCCAACCTGGAAGAGTGCTTCTTAAAGTCAGTACGTTCTCTCGAGACCGGCGTCTGCCATTTCTATCTTGAGAAGTTTGAAAGCTACAGTGAAGAGGAACTCTTAAGCTACATCAGCGAGTTCCGCGATGATAACATCTATGCGATCGCAAGGCTCTTGAGACTCGGCGTCAGCATTGAAAAGCTTCATGAAGTGACCATGATCACGGAGCTATTCCTGGAGTCCATCAAAAAGATCGTGGATATGGAAGCAAAGCTCGCGGCACATCCCGGCGACATCAGCGTGCTGAAGGAAGCGAAGAAGATGGGCTTTGCGGATAAGTACATCGCGAAGCTCTGGAACCGGGACGAGATCTCGATCTACCATCAGAGAAAGGAAAACGGCATCACGCCGGTCTTCCGCATGGTGGACACGCTCCATACCGGCAAGTACATCGCATACCTCTACAGCTCCTATACCGGAGAAAACGAGTCCCGTCTCAGCGATAAGCGCAAGATCCTGACCCTCGGCGCAGGCCCGATCCGTATCGGACAGGGCGTAGAGTTTGATTACTCCACGGTTCATGCTGTACAGACGATCCGCCGTGCCGGCTGTGAAGCAATCATCATCAACAATAACCCGGAGACCGTCTCTACAGATTATACTACCGCCGACAAGCTGTACTTTGATCCGCTTACGCCGGAAGACGTCATGGCGATCATCGACTTCGAACAGCCGGAAGGCGTCATCGCTTCCCTCGGCGGACAGACGGCCATCAACCTGGCACAGCCGCTGATGGACCGCGGCGTGAAGATCATCGGTACCGACTGCGCAGCGATCGAGCGCGCGGAAAACCGTGACGCGTTTGAGCACGTGATGCAGGAACTGAATATCCCTCAGCCGAAGGGAAGAGCAGTCACCAGCATTGAAGAAGGCGTTGCAGCTGCGGAAGAGATCGGATATCCGGTCCTGGTGCGTCCGAGCTTCGTTCTCGGCGGCCGCGCGATGGAGATCGTAGCGGACGAGAAGATGCTCCGTCAGTACCTGCGTACCGCGGTTGAGATCGACGCGGACAAGCCTGTTCTGGTCGATAAATATATCCGAGGCAAGGAACTGGAGGTTGACGCGATCTGTGACGGCGTCAATGTATTCGTGCCCGGTATCATGGAGCTGGTCGAGCGTACCGGCGTCCACAGCGGTGACTCGATCAGTGTTTACCCGACCTTCAGCGTCTCCGACAAGGTCAAGGGCATTATTCTGCAGTACGCGAAAAAACTGGGTCTCGGCATCGGCATTGTCGGTCTCTATAACATCCAGTTCATCGTAGATAAAGAGGAAAATGTTTACGTCATCGAGGTCAACCCGCGTTCCTCCCGTACCGTGCCGTTCTTAAGCAAGTCGACAGGGTATTCGCTTGCGGATATCGCGACCGAGGTCATTCTCGGAAAGAGCCTCAAAGAGCAGGGATACTTCGAGCTTTATCCGGAGGAGAAGAAGCGCTGCTACGTCAAGGTGCCGGTGTTCTCCTTCTCGAAGATCAAGGGTCTCGACGCATACCTGTCACCCGAAATGAAGTCGACCGGCGAAGCCATCGGCTATGATGATAAGCTTCACCGCGCTATGTTTAAGGCAATGCAGGCCTCCGGCATGAAGCTGAATAACTACGGTACAGTCTTCTGCACGATCAATGATGAGGATAAGGAAGAGGCACTGCCACTGATCCGCCGCTTCTATGATATGGGATTCAATATCGAAGCGACCCGCGGAACCGCCATGTACTTAAAGGAGCACGGCATCCGCACCCGCGCTGTCGGAAAGATCAGTGAAGGAAGCGATGAGATCCTTGAGTCGATCCGCGCGGGATACGTCACCTACGTCATCAATACCCGTGCTCTGCACAGCGGCACCCATTCCCAGGACGGCGTGGAGATCCGCCGCTGCGCGACCGAGAACAATGTCAATATGTTTACCTCGCTCGATACCGTAAGGGTGCTGCTCGATGTGCTTGAGGAGACGACGATCACGGTGTCGACGATTGACTCGTAAATTATGAAACAGGTTAATTTAACCGTAAAGAGAAATACGCCCGTCGCGGACAACGTCATCGCTATGACACTGGAAGGTGATGTGGGAGCGATCAGATGTCCCGGCGAGTTTATCAACATCAAGGTGGATGGTGGCTTCTTGAGGAGACCGATTTCTGTCTGCGATGTGGATACAGTGTCTACCGGAACAAAGCGGATCGAGAAAGAGGCGCAGGAGGCGTTCGGCGTCTCGCTTTATAATGCGCCCGAGATCGGCGGCGATGAGGAGCGTGAAGTGCAGGGCTCGGTGACGATCCTGTATAAGGTCGTAGGAAAGGGCACGGAGATCCTCGCAAAGTGTCAGAAGGGTGATGTGCTTGACGTGCTGACCGGCCTGGGCAACGGTTTTGACATCCGTAACGCAGGTGACGCTCCGTGGCTGATCGGCGGCGGCATCGGCAGCGCGCCCATGATGATGCTCGCCAAGCAGCTGATCGAAGACGGCGTACGCCCGACAGTCCTGCTCGGCTTCCGTACGGAGGCGGAGATGTTCCTGCATCATGATCTCTATGAGATCGGCTGCGATGTATTTGTCGCGACCGAAGACGGATCCTACGGCCGGAAGGGCTTTGTCACGGATCTGATCCGGGACAAGGCTGAAAGTCTGTACTGCTCTTATATTTACGCCTGCGGACCCGGCGCGATGCTGAAAGCGGTAAAGGGCTGTATCCGGGAGACCTGGCCTGAAGAAACACCCGGCACGGAACTCAGCCTGGAAGAGCGTATGGGGTGCGGATTCGGCGCGTGCATGGGCTGCAGCATTATGACTGTAAACGGCCCGAAGCGGGTCTGTAAGGACGGACCGGTCTTTAAGGCGGAAGAACTCGTCTGGGAGTAATCTATGCAGATCAACATTCATACAGATAATGATATCAATAAGGCAGCAGGCGCTGCGGCTGCTGCAGACGACAGGCTCCGGGTGGACCTTTGCGGCATTACGCTGGATAACCCGGTGATCGCGGCAAGCGGCACCTTCGGTTATGGTTACGAGTTCGCGGAGATCTATGACATCAATGCGCTGGGTACGTTTTCCTTTAAGGGAACAACCGCTGAACCCCGCTTCGGCAACCCGACGCCGCGCATCGCGGAAACTGCATCCGGCATGCTGAATTCCGTCGGATTGCAGAACCCCGGCGTAGACAAGGTGATCGCGGAGGAGCTTCCGAAGCTGAAGAAAGTCTTCCATAAGCCGGTTATGGCCAATGTCAGCGGCTTTTCTACGGAAGAATACGCGCATGTCTGCGAGCTTCTCGACAAGGAAGAGCAGGTGGGCTGGCTCGAAGTCAACATCAGCTGTCCCAACGTACACGGCGGCGGCATGGGCTTCGGTACGGATCCCGCGATGGCGGCGGAGGTTACGAGAGCAGTCAAGGCTGTGACCACCAAGCCGGTGATCATGAAGCTGACGCCCAACGTGACGGACATCGCCTCGATCGCGAAGGCTTGCGAGGCAGAAGGCGCAGACGGCATCGGCCTGATCAACACGCTGCTTGCGATGCGGATCGATTTAAGAAACCGCAGACCGCTCTTAAAGAACGGGACCGGCGGCATGTCGGGACCGGCGGTATTCCCGGTTGCGGTACGCTGCGTCTACCAGGTTGCTGCCGCAGTCAATATCCCGGTCGTGGGACTTGGCGGGGTGGCAAGCGCTGAAGACGTCATCGAGATGATGATGGCGGGCGCGACGGCGGTGCAGGTCGGCGCAATGAACCTGACGGAGCCCTGCATTTGCAGAAAAATCATTGAAGAACTGCCGGAAACGATGGACCGGCTGAAGATCGACAGACTGAAGGATATCATCGGGGCAGCGCACTGACGGCGCGGCGGAAAGGAGTAACTGACTATGGGAAAAGATGTCATCGTTGCATGTGATTTTGCGAGTGCGGAGGAGACATTCCGTTTCCTGGACAAGTTCGCTGATGAAGAGCGCAAGCCCTTTGTCAAGATCGGCATGGAGCTTTATTATGCCGAGGGACCTGCGATCGTGCGCGAGATCAAGCACCGCGGCCACAAGATCTTTCTGGATCTGAAACTTCACGATATCCCCAACACCGTAAGAAAGGCAATGGCTGTACTGGCGAGGCTGGATGTGGATATCGTCAATGTCCACGCTGCCGGAACCCAGGCCATGATGAAGGGCGCAGTCGAGGGCCTGATGCAGGGAACGACTGACCGCATGAAGCTGGAGATGGCGGATTTTAAGGAAATAATCGCGAATCATAAGGCTGATCAAAGCGGCAAATACGGCGATTTCGGCCTGGAGATCAGCTGGCCGCTGGTCATCGCTGTCACACAGCTTACGAGCACCGATCAGGAAAGCCTGGAAAAGGAGCTTCTGATCGAAAAGCCGATGGAAGAGGTCGTCATCAGCTACGCGAAAAACGCAATGGAAGCCGGCCTCAACGGCGTAGTCTGCTCTCCGCTGGAGGCAAATGCCGTCCATAAAGCGTGCGGAGAAGGCTTCCTGACCGTTACTCCGGGCATCCGTTTTGCGGAAAATGAGACCGGAGACCAGAAAAGAGTTATGACGCCTGCGGCCGCAAAGGAGGCAGGCTCGGATTATATCGTCGTCGGACGGCCGATCACGGCAGCTGCCGATCCCGTCGCGGCGTACAGAAGATGTGTGAACGACTTTGTCGGATAAGCGGGGCGGGAGCAGCTTCAGCTGCGGAGCCACGCGCTTATCCGGATTATTAATATACGTTTCTACAAGGAGAACCATTCATATGAGCACTAAAAGAAGCATTGCGAAAGACCTTTTAAGTATCGGCGCGGTGTTTTTCCGCCCGGATGAACCTTTTACATGGGCAAGCGGCATCAAGAGCCCGGTTTATTGTGACAACCGTCTGACCTTAAGTGCACCCGCAGTCCGCGAAAACATTGAGCGCGGTCTTGCGAAGAAGATCATGGAGGAGTTTCCGGAGGCACAGGTGCTGATGGGTACCTCCACTGCAGGAATCGCTCATGCAGCGATCACCGGATACATTCTCGACATCCCGATGGGCTATGTCCGTTCCGGCGCGAAGGATCACGGACGTCAGAATCAGATCGAAGGCAAACTGGAGCCGGGCCAGAAGGTCGTGGTCGTGGAAGACCTGATCTCCACCGGCGGCAGCGTCATTGATGTTGTCAATGTACTGCGTGAAGCAGGCGCGGATGTGCTCGGCATCGTCAGCATTTTCACTTACGGCATGCAGAAGAGTATCGACCGTCTGAAGGAAGCGGACGTGGTCAATTTCTCCCTGACCGACTTTGATACGATCGCCGAAGTTGCTGCCCAGGAAGGCTATATCCGTGAGGAAGACATCGCAAGACTCAAGAAGTTCCGTGACAACCCGTCAGATGAGAGCTGGATCACGGGCTGACAGACTGCAGAGCGATCCGGAATGAATAAGCAACCAGCATTTTCATGATAAAGAGGTTAAGAATGAGAAGTATTAACGACATCCGGGATCTGACGGTCGACGAGATCAATGAGCTGGTCCGTCTGGCCTGCGACATTATTGAACATCCTGCCGCTTATAGTGAGAAGTGTCACGGCAAGAAGCTTGCGACGCTGTTTTTCGAGCCGTCGACCCACACGAGACTCAGCTTTGAGGCTGCCATGTACGAGCTTGGAGGCAATGTTCTCGGCTTTTCCGAGGCGCAGAGTTCTTCCGCGGCCAAGGGCGAGAGCGTAGCGGATACGGCAAGGACGGTAGGCTGCTATGCGGATATCATCGCAATGCGCCATCCCAAAGAGGGCGCGCCTTACGTCGCTTCACAGCACGCGGGCGTTCCGGTCATCAATGCCGGCGACGGCGGACATAACCATCCGACCCAGACGCTGGCGGACCTTCTTACGATCTACCGCGAGAAAGGCGGCTTTGAAAACCTGACCGTCGGTCTCTGCGGCGACTTAAAGTTCGGACGCACGGTTCACAGCCTGATCAACGCACTGGCACGTTATAAGAATGTCAAGTTCGTGCTGATCTCACCGGAAGAGCTGAAAGTGCCCAGCTACGTCAAAAAAGACGTCATCCAGAAGAACAACCTTCCGTATGTACAGACGACGGACCTTGAGGCGGCGATCCCCGAGCTGGATATCCTGTATATGACCCGTGTGCAGCGGGAGCGTTTCTTCAACGAAGAAGACTACCTCCGTCTGAAGGACAGCTATATCCTGGATCCGAAGAAGCTGGTCAACGCCAAGGAAGATCTCTGCATCATGCATCCGCTTCCCAGAGTCAACGAGATCAGCGTCGCAATCGACCAGGATCCGAGAGCCTGCTACTTCAAGCAGGTGCTGAACGGAAAATACATGCGTATGGCCCTGATGCTCAAGCTCCTCGAGCTTGCGTAACGGTGTGACCGGACAAAACGAAGGAGACGAAGATGAGAGTAGACGCTATACAAAACGGTATCGTTATTGACCATATCACCGCCGGCAGAGGCATGCAGCTTTATGACCTGCTGGGCCTGAAAGACCTGGACTGCCCGGTAGCACTGATGATGAACGCGGTCAGCGGAAAGATGGGCCGCAAGGATATCATCAAGATCGATGCCGATATCCAGGTGGATCTGGATGTTATCGGCTACGTCGACCCCGGCGCGACCGTGAACTTTATCCGCAACGGTTCGCTCGTGGAAAAGCGCAACATTGAGATGCCGAAAATGCTGACCAATGTTATCCGCTGTAAGAACCCGCGCTGCATCACTTCCGTGGAGCAGGAGCTGGATCATGTATTCCGGCTCACAGACGCGCCGAACAAGATCTATCGCTGCATTTACTGCGAGACGAAAGCAAAATAAGAGGTGTGAGAGATATGAAAAAAGTCGGAATCGTCATGGGAAGCGACAGTGATCTTCCCATCATCGAAAAAGCAGTTGATATACTGAAAACGCTGGAGATCCCGTATGAGGTCCATGTTTACAGCGCCCACAGGACGCCCGCGGAAGCAAAGGAATTCGCTGCAACGGCAAGAGAGAAGGGCTTCGGCGTCATGATCGCCGCAGCGGGCATGGCGGCACATCTTGCAGGCGCGGTTGCGGCCAATACGACACTTCCTGTCATCGGCATCCCCTGCAAGGGACCGGTGCTTGACGGCATGGACGCGCTGCTTTCAACGGTGCAGATGCCGACCGGTATCCCGGTTGCGACGGTTGCCGTAAACGGCGGCGCAAACGCTGCTCTGCTTGCCGCGCAGATCCTTGCGGTGGAAGACAGCGCCCTTGCGGCAAAGCTGGACGCAAAACGCGCTTCGAACGCGGCCAAGGTTCTGGAAAAGGATAAGGCCGTCGCGGAGAAGCTGAACGCTTAACAGGCGGGTGTATCCGGTATAAACGCTGTTTCGTTAAATTAAACAAAAGGGCCGGTGTTTTCTTCATCAATTTATACATGGAAAAACACCGGCAGAACGATAAAAATAAGTCATTATTTGATATAATGATATGTGAGGAAATAGTCGCTGTTTCGTGGGACAGTACCTGAAGCGTGACTGTATCCTGACAGGATTTGTCTGTTTTCACACGTGACTGATGTTTTTATAAAAGCAGCATCATGCGTGTGTGTTTTGGGTTTTTAAAGGAGAAAAGACAGCTTATGGGCGGATTTTTCGGTGCAGTTTCACGCCGGGAGGCGGTACTGGATGTATTTTTCGGTACGGACTACCACAGCCATCTCGGTACGAGAAATGCCGGCATGTGTATGTGGAGCAAAGAGAATGGATTCCACAGACAGATCCACTCGATCGCGAACACTCCCTTCCGAACCAAGTTTGAACACGACCTCAACGACCTGTGCGGCACAAGCGGCATCGGCTGTATCAGCGACTCGGATCCGCAGCCGCTCCTGGTTCGTTCACACCTGGGTATCTACGCGATCACGACCGTCGGCATCATCAATAATGCCGAGACTCTGGTGGAAAAGTATTTTTCCGATCATCGTCACCAACTGATGGCCATGAGCAACGGTACGGTCAATACGACCGAGCTGGTGGCTGCACTGATCAACGAAGGCGATACCATTGTGGACGGTATCCAGAAGGCACAGAAGATGATCGAAGGGTCCATGACGATCCTTCTGCTGATGGAAAACGGTGACCTGATCGCCGCACGTGACGAGTATGGGCGTCTGCCGGTACTGGTCGGTAAAAATGCTGACGGACACTGCGTTTCCTTTGAGTCGTTCGCGTATCACAAGCTGGATTATCATGACGCTTATGAGCTCGGACCGGGTGAGATCGTAAGGATCTCCGTCGACAGCATGGAGACCCTGGTCAAGGCCGGAGACAAGCTCAAGATCTGCGGTTTCTTATGGACGTATTACGGATATCCTAACTCTAACTATGAAGGCCGCAATGTTGAAGTCATGCGGTACAAAAACGGTGAACTGATGGCAAAGAAGGAGATGGAGGAAGGAACGCTTCCGGATGTCGATTTCGTTGCCGGCGTTCCGGACAGCGGACTGCCGCACGCGATCGGCTACTCCAATTTCTGTCATAAGCCTTTCGCCCGTCCGTTCATCAAATATACCCCGACCTGGCCGAGATCCTTTATGCCGCCGAACCAGTCTGTACGTGACCAGGTGGCGAAAATGAAGCAGATCCCGGTGCCGGAGCTGATCGACGGCAAGAAACTGCTTTTTGTAGATGACTCGATCGTCCGCGGCACACAGCTGCAGGGCACCGTTGATTTCCTCTATGAGTCCGGCGCAAAGGAAGTGCATATGCGCTCCGCGTGCCCGCCAATCATGTACGCATGTAAGTATCTGAACTTCTCACGCGGCAATTCCGATATGGATCTGCTCGCGCGCCGAACGATCCACCAGCTTGAGGGGGAAGAAGGCGAGAAGCATCTGGAGGAGTACGCAGATTCGCAGTCCGAGCGCGGCAAATGTCTCCTGAAGACGATCTGCGAACAGTTCGGCTTCGATTCGCTCGGCTACCAGTCGCTGGAAGGCGTCCTGGAGGCGATCGGCATTGACAGAAGCATGGTCTGCACCTACTGCTGGTCCGGCAAGGAATAACTAAGTAAGCAACATACTGTAACGATACACTGCAACCATTGATTCAATACCACGATAAGAGGATAAGAGATGCAAAATTCCCATTCCGCTTCCTACGCGGCAGCCGGTGTCAATATCGAGGCCGGTTACGAAGGCGTAAAACTTATGAAGAAACACGTGGAGAGAACGTTTATTGACGGCGTCGTCTCCGATATCGGCGGCTTCGGCGGCCTGTTCAGACCGGATATGAAGGGCATGGAAGAGCCTGTGCTTGTTTCCGGTACGGACGGCGTCGGAACGAAGCAGCGCATTGCGCAGCTGATGGATAAGCATGACACGGTCGGTATCGACTGTGTGGCCATGTGCGTCAACGACATTATCTGCTGCGGGGCGAAGCCGCTGTTCTTTCTTGACTATATTGCCATCGGCAAAAATGATCCGGAAAAGGTCGCAACGCTTGTTTCCGGCGTCGCAGAAGGCTGTGTGCAGGCAGGCTGCGCGCTGATCGGCGGAGAGACTGCCGAACACCCCGGCACGATGGCGGCGGACGACTATGACCTTGCGGGATTTTCCGTGGGCATCGTGGATAAGAAGAAGATCATCGACAACAAGACCATGCGTCCCGGCGACGTCATTATCGCGCTCGCTTCAAGCGGTATTCATTCCAACGGCTATTCCCTTGTGCGCAAGGTTTTTGACATCGAACACGCAGACCTCGGCAGGGAAGTAGGGGAGCTTGGAACGACGCTCGGCGAGGCACTGCTGACGCCGACCCGTATCTATGTGAAGTCTGCCCTTGCAGCGATCGAGGCCGCTGAAGTCCGCGGCATCAGCCATATCACCGGCGGCGGCTTCTATGAGAACATCCCGCGCAGCATCCCGGACGGCCTGTGCGCGAAGGTGGAAAAGTCAAAGATCGTGATCCCGCCTGTATTTACGCTGCTGCAGAAGACCGGCGACATTCCGGAGCGCGACATGTTCAACACCTATAACATGGGTGTCGGCATGAGCATCATCACAAGTCCGGAGACTGCGGATGCTGCGATGGCGGCGCTGAAGGCACATGGTGAAACTGCCTATGTCATCGGTGAGATCGCAAAAGCCGGTTCCGACGGCAGCAAGATCGAGATCCTGTAACTATCGCAAAACGTGAGGCTGTCATGGCAAAGGAAAAAACTGAAATGAAGACCAGGATCGCCGTGCTGGTTTCAGGCGGCGGAACCAACCTGCAGGCACTGATCGACGCCGAAAAGTCAGGGATCATAAAGAGCGGCGAGATCGTACTCGTGGTCTCCAATAATCCCGATGCATACGCGCTTAAGCGTGCTGAAAATGCAGGCATCCCGTCTGCGGTCATGACCCGGAAGGATTGCGGCGGAAGCCGTGAAGCATTTGAAGAGAAGCTGATCGCGACGCTGGAAGAAGCCGGCATCGAAATGATCGTACTCGCCGGCTTTATGAGCATCTTAAGTGAGCGTTTTATCGCAAAGTACCGTGACCGGATTATCAACGTGCATCCGTCACTGATCCCGTCTTTCTGCGGCGAGGGCTTTTATGGCCTGAAAGTTCATGAAGCGGCCCTCGGCTACGGCGTCAAAGTTACCGGCGCGACCGTACACTTTGTGAACGAGATCCCGGACGGAGGACGCATCATTCTGCAGAAGGCAGTGGCCATCCGTAAGGGAGATACGCCTGAAGTCCTGCAGAAAAGAGTCATGCAGCAGGCCGAGTGGAAGATCCTTCCCAGGGCATGCGAGATGGTGGCTGCATCGCTGAAGAAAGCAAAGTAAATTTCAAGACAAGTTGCGCATTAACATATCTGGTATCATAAAAAGGAGCATGGCTATGGATATTTACGCGATCGGTTCAATCGCAGAGAAACTGAACACCAATACTTATCCCGGACGCGGAATCATTCTCGGCATTACGCCGGACGGAACAAAGGCAGTTGCGGCATATTTCATCATGGGCCGCAGCGTGAACAGCCGCAACCGCGTATTTACCGAAGAACCGGACGGCATCAGCACGGAGGCGTTTGATCCGTCTCTTCTCAAGGATCCGAGCCTGATCATCTACCATCCCGTCAGAGAACGCCAGGAAGGTCTGATCGTAACGAACGGCGACCAGACCGATACGATCGCGGACGGCTTTGCCGAGGGAAGGTGTTTTGAAGACTCCCTTCGTACGCGTGAGTTTGAGCCGGACGGTCCGAACTGGACGCCCCGTATCTCCGGCCTGCAGCTGAAGGACGGCAGCTATAAGATGTCCATCCTGAAGTCAGCTGACGCGGAAGGAACGGCGTGCGTACGCCATTTCTTCGATTATCCGCCGATGCCGGGCGTGGGCCATTTCATCCATACCTACGTATGTGACGGCAATCCGATCCCGACGTTCCAGGGCGAACCGGAAAGAGTCGACATCGTTGATGACATCGATGAGTATACCGGCATTCTCTGGAACAACTTAAACAAAGATAATCGCGTCTCCCTCTTCGTGCGCTATACCGATATCGAGAGCGGAGAGTATGAGCAGCTGATCGTCAACGATAACACCTGAGATAAGCTGGAGCGCGGCGCGCGAAGCCATCCGGCTTATCTGTAAAATATGCTAATGACATACAAGGAGGTCCCTTCCCATGAATGAATTTGAACTGAAATACGGATGCAACCCCAATCAGAAACCCGCAAGGATCTACATGAAGGACGGTTCGGATCTGCCTGTTGAGGTTTTGAACGGCCGCCCCGGATTCATTAACTTTCTGGACGCGTTCAACAGCTGGCAGCTCGTAAAGGAGCTCAAAGAGGCTACGGGACTTCCATCAGCAGCTTCCTTCAAGCATGTATCGCCTGCAGGTGCCGCAGTGGGACTTCCGCTTTCCGAAACGGACAAAAAGATCTATTTTGTGGAAGATAATGCCCAGCTGAGCCCCATTGCATGCGCATATATCCGCGCAAGAGGTGCAGACAGGCTTTGCTCCTACGGCGACTGGGCAGCGCTCAGCGATACCTGTGACGCAGCGACTGCGGCATACCTCAAGGAAGAGGTCTCCGACGGCGTCATCGCTCCCGGATATACCGATGAGGCTCTGGAGATCCTGAAGACCAAGAAGAAGGGCAACTACAATGTCGTAAAGATCGATCCTGATTATGTTCCGGCACTGCAGGAGTGCAAGGATGTCTTCGGCGTCACTTTTGAGCAGGGACACAACAACTTCAAGATCGATGAATCCCTCCTTCAGAACATCGTTTCAAAGAACAAGGACCTTCCCGATCAGGCAAAGATCGACATGATCGTCGCGCTGATCACACTGAAATATACCCAGTCCAATTCCGTATGCTATGTCAAGGACGGCCAGGCAATCGGTGTCGGTGCCGGCCAGCAGAGCCGTATCCACTGCACCAGACTTGCGGGACAGAAGGCGGATAACTGGTATATGCGCCAGAATCCGAAGGTGCTTGATCTGCAGTTTGTTGACGGCATCCGCCGCCCGGACAGGGATAACGCGATCGACGTTTACACCTCCGACGAGTATGAAGATGTGCTTCGTGACGGCGAGTGGCAGCGTATCTTCAAGGTAAAGCCGGAAGTTCTTACCGCGGAAGAAAAGAAGGCATGGATCGCGACGCAGTCCGGCGTGACGGTCGGTTCTGACGCGTTCTTCCCGTTCGGTGATAACGTTGAGCGTGCCCGCAAGTCAGGCGTACAGTATATCGCGGAGCCCGGCGGATCGATCAGAGACGATCACGTCATCATGACAGCGGACAAGTACAACATGGTGCTGGCATTCACCGGCATGAGACTGTTCCATCATTAATGGCTTTGAATCATCGTTAAGTGAAACGAATCTAAGATCAGGAGGATGACGCCCATGAACATCATGGTGGTTGGCGGCGGCGGAAGAGAACACGCCATTATCAAAAAACTCAGGGAAAACAGTTCTGTTGACAAGATCTACGCTCTTCCCGGCAACGGCGGCATGGCTGCCGAGGCGGAGTGCGTGAATATCGGCGCAAAGGATATCGACGCGATCACGGCATTTGCAAAGGATCCTGCCAATGCTGTCGATTACGCAGTTGTTGCGCCGGACGACCCGCTGGTTCTCGGATGCGTCGACGCGCTGGAAGCCATCGGCATCCCCTGCTTCGGTCCGCGCGCCAATGCAGCGATCATCGAAGGCAGCAAGGTGTTTTCCAAGAACCTGATGAAAAAGTACGGCATTCCGACAGCAGCATATGAAGTGTTTGACGACATGGAAGCCGCGCTTAAATATCTCGAGACGGCACCCATCCCGACGGTCATCAAAGCAGACGGACTGGCGCTCGGTAAAGGCGTCATCATTGCCATGACCAGAGATGAGGCAAAGAATGCCGTCATCAGCATGATGCAGGATAAGGTCTTCGGAAAGAGCGGAGATCATATCGTGATTGAAGAATTTCTGGAGGGACCGGAGGTATCCGTGCTGTCCTTTACAGACGGTAAGACAGTTGTGCCGATGATCTCCTCCATGGACCATAAGAGGGCAGGAGACAATGATACCGGGCTTAATACCGGAGGTATGGGCACGGTAGCTCCCAATCCGTACTATACGGAAGCGGTGGCTGCGGAGTGCATGGAAAAGATCTTCCTGCCTACGATCCAGGCCATGAACGCCGAAGGACGTACCTTTAAGGGGTGCCTGTATTTCGGCCTTATGATCACCAAGGACGGTCCGAAGGTGATCGAGTACAACTGCCGCTTCGGTGATCCGGAGACCCAGGTCGTGTTACCGCTTCTGGAGTCTGATCTGCTGACCATCATGCAGGCAGTAACGGACGGACGTCTCGCGGAGACTGAAGTAAAATTCAGCGATAAGCATGCATGCTGCGTCATCATGGCATCCGAGGGATATCCGGTCAAGTATGAAAAGGGATATGAGCTTACGATCCCGGCAGAGATCGCAGATAAGGTCTATGTGGCCGGCGCGGTCATCAGGGACGGAAAGCTCCTTACAAACGGCGGCAGAGTACTTGGATGTACGGCGATTGCCGACAGCCTGCAGGATGCGATCACGGATGCTTACAAGCTGGTAGACCGTGTGCATTTTGATAACCAGTACTACCGTCATGATATCGGACAGCGCGCATTGAAGGCGGGCTGCTGAGAAATCAGGCGATCCGGCAGGCGGCGGCAGGTAAAGCTGCCGTCCTGCCGCTTGAACATCAGGAAATTACCCGGTCATCAGACCGGTCAATCAAGCATATAAGGAGAAACCAGATGGTATACAGGGTATTTGTTGAAAAGAGAAAGGAACTCGCGCATGAGGCGTCGAGCCTTTTCAGTGATGCGCGCAACCTTCTCGGGATCGAAAAGCTCGAAGACGTACGCATCATCAACAGGTATGATGCCGAGAACATAGACAAGCCGCTGTTTGACTACGCGGTCGGTACCGTCTTTTCAGAGCCGCAGGTCGATATCGTCTATGGTGAAAATGAACTTGCGCTTTACGGTGCGCATGCTTTTGCAGTGGAGTATCTGCCGGGCCAGTTTGACCAGAGAGCGGATTCCGCTGCGCAGTGTATCCAGATCATCAGCCAGCAGGAGCGTCCGCTGGTCCGTTCCGCGAAGGTCTATGCCCTTTACGGCGATCTTTCGGAAGCGGATATCACAGCGATCAAAAGATACGTGATCAACCCCGTCGAGGCAAGAGAAGCCGGCTTTGAAAAGCCGGAGACACTGAAGGCGGAGTACGAGATCCCGACATCTGTCGCGGTGCTCGACGGATTCCGTACATTTTCGAGAGAAGCCCTGGAAGAGTTCATCCGCAAGAACGGACTGGCGATGGATATCGACGACATTCTGTTCTGCCAGAGCTACTTTAAGGAAGAAGACAGGGATCCTACGATCACCGAGATCAAGATGATCGACACCTACTGGTCGGATCACTGCCGGCATACGACATTCAATACAATCATTGATAAAGTCAGCTTTGAAGATGAACTGGTCCAGAAGGCGTATGAAGAGTATCTTGCTACAAGAAAGGATCTGAACCGTACGAAGCCTGTATCCCTGATGGATATCGGTACGCTGGCGGTCAAGGCCCTCAAGAAGGCAGGAAAGATGGACAAGCTTGACGAGTCCGAAGAGATCAACGCCTGCACGGTCAAGATCAAGGTGGATGTGGAGGGCAAAGAAGAAGACTGGCTGCTCCTCTTCAAAAACGAAACACATAATCATCCGACGGAGATCGAGCCTTTCGGCGGCGCCGCGACCTGTATCGGCGGCGCGATCCGTGATCCGCTTTCGGGAAGATCCTATGTTTATTCCGCGATGCGTCTGACCGGCGCGGCGGATCCGCTTCTTCCCGTCAGCGAGACAATCCCGGGCAAGCTTCCGCAGCGCAAGATCGTAACGACGGCAGCAAACGGTTACAGCTCCTACGGCAACCAGATCGGACTCGCGACCGGCATCGTAGACGAGCTCTATCATCCCGGCTATGCCGCTAAACGTATGGAGATCGGCGCAGTCGTGGCAGCAGCGCCTCAGTGCAATGTCCGCCGCGAAGTACCGGCTCCCGGAGATGTGGTCATACTGCTTGGCGGAAGCACCGGCAGAGACGGCATCGGCGGCGCGACCGGTTCTTCCAAGGCGCATGACAGCCATTCCGTCGAAAACTGCGGCGCAGAGGTCCAGAAGGGTAACGCGCCGGAAGAGCGTAAGCTTCAGAGACTGTTCCGCAACGCTGAAGCATCCAGACTGATCAAGCGCTGCAATGACTTCGGTGCAGGCGGCGTCTCCGTAGCCATCGGAGAGCTGGCGGACGGGCTGGATATCGACCTCAACGCGGTTCCCAAGACATATGAAGGCCTTGACGGAACCGAGCTTGCAATCAGCGAGTCACAGGAACGCATGGCATGCTGTGTGGAAGCAAAGGATGAGGCACGTTTCCTGGAGCTTGCGGCAGAAGAGAACCTCCAGGCCTGCAGAGTCGCTGTTGTCAAGGCTGACCCGCGTCTGACCATGACCTGGAACGGCGTGCAGATCGTAGATATCAGCCGTGCTTTCCTCAACACGAACGGCGCGGAAAAACATATCACTGTAGAAGCGGCAAAGGCGGATCTGAAGCCTCAGACCTTTGAAAAGGATTTTGCGGAGCAGATGAAGGAGATGGCAGGAAGTCTCGACTGCTGCTCCAGAAGAGGCCTGAGCGAGCGTTTCGACTCCACCATCGGCGCAGGCACGGTCCTGATGCCTTTCGGCGGCAAATACCAGCAGACACCGATCCAGGCGATGGTCCAGAAGATCTCTGTCGAAAAACAGCATACGGATGACTGCTCCGTGATGTCATGGGGCTATGACCCGTGGCTGACGGAACAGAGCCCGTTCCACGGCGCGTATCTTGCTGTCGCGGATTCTGTATGTAAGCTGGTCGCGACAGGCGCCGAGTTTAAGGATGTCTATTTAAGCTTCCAGGAGTACTTTGAAAAGCTCGGACATGATCCGAAGAAGTGGGGCAAACCGCTTTCGGCACTGCTTGGCGCATTCCGCGCGCAGATGGAGCTTGGGATCGGCGCGATCGGCGGCAAGGACTCCATGTCCGGCACCTTCGAACAGATCCACGTACCGCCTACATTGGTCTCCTTCGCGATCACGACCGCAAAGACCGGGGAGATCATTTCGCCTGAGTTTAAGAAAGCAGGATCGGGAGTCATTCAGATCACTCCGAACTATGGCGCGGACGGGCTGCCGGATGCAAAATCCCTGCTCGATACCTTTGACGCCGTGACAGGCATCCTTCGCGCGGGCAATGCTGACGCCTG
The DNA here is from genome assembly GCA_017455005.1 of Lachnospiraceae bacterium. Classification (GTDB taxonomy): domain Bacteria; phylum Bacillota; class Clostridia; order Lachnospirales; family Lachnospiraceae; genus Avilachnospira. The sequence goes on from JAFTBX010000144.1 coordinate 23,825, forward strand.
CTATACGCCGGGCATGGGCGGCATCGCGGAAGCAGTCTTAAAGATGGCGATCGGCAACGGCTTCGGATTTACCTTTGATGATGCCCTGGAGATCCCGGAGATCTTCGGCAAAAAGTACTGCACCTTCCTTTTGGAGATGAAAGACGGGGCTGCGGTTCCGGAAGGAAACTATACGGTACGGAAGATCGGTACCGTGACCGGTGAAGAAAATGCTTCGATCTCCTGGCGCGGCAATTGCCTTGCGCTCGCCGACCTGCAGCAGACCTACGAGGATAAGCTCGAGAGCGTATTTGCCTGCAACATCGAACAGGGCGGAGAGAAGCCGGAGAATTACTGCTATGAGGCAAAGGAATGGGCTGCACCGCTTGTAAAGGCGGCGAAGCCGAAGGTCCTGATCCCGGTCTTCCCCGGCAACAACTGTGAATATGATTCCGCAAAGGCAATGCGTGACGCGGGCGCCGAAGCTGAAGTTTTCATCATCAAGAACCTGACTGCAGACGCGGTCTCACGCAGCGTCGAGGACTTCGCGGCTAAGGTGAAGGAAGCCCAGATGATCTTTATCCCGGGCGGATTCTCCGGCGGTGATGAACCGGACGGAAGCGGCAAGTTTATCACGGCATTCTTCCGTAACCACGAGATCAAGGAAGCGGTAGGAGACCTGCTTGACAACCGCGGCGGACTGATGTGCGGTATCTGTAACGGATTCCAGGCACTGATCAAGCTGGGCCTGGTCCCGTACGGCAAGATCATCGACACTGACGCAAGCTGCCCGACACTGACCTTCAATACGATCGGCAGACATCAGTCCCGTATCGTACGCACGAGGATCGCGTCCAACAAGTCTCCGTGGCTGTCACTGACCAATGTCGGCGACATCTACAGTGTTCCGATCTCCCATGGTGAAGGACGGTTCCTTGCGGACGAGGAACTGATCAGGAAGCTTGCCGCAAACGGTCAGATCGCGACACAGTATGTCGATATGGACGGAAATGCTACGTTCGACATCCATTTCAACCCGAACAACTCCATGGCTGCGATAGAGGGTATTACCTCTCCGGACGGCAGAGTCTTCGGAAAGATGGGCCACTGCGAACGCACCGGCGCGGGTCTTTACAAAAATGTGCCGGGAGATTATGATATCCGTATGTTTGAGGCAGCGGTACGGTTCTTCCGCTAATGTCCGACAGATTGTCAGTACAAAGAGAAATAACAGCAGTTTAGGAGTAGAGGCAACATGGAATACTCATACAAAACAAGAGGCACCTGCTCAAGCAGGATCGAATTCGAACTGGACGGCAATGTCGTTCACAATGTACGTTTCACAGGCGGATGCAACGGCAACTTAAAGGCAATCGGCATCCTGACGGAAGGCATGACCGTGGAAGAAATCGAAACCAAACTGAAGGGCAACACCTGCGGTTTCCGCGACACTTCCTGTGCGGACCAGCTCGCACTCGCTGTACGTAAGGCGCTTGATTCACAAAAGTAAGATAAGGCCGGCGGCGGCCCTGAAGGACTGCCGCCGACAAGTATAATGACAACGGCAACTTTAGCTGAGGTAGTTCCAGCGCTTCAGCCATATAATTACAGACATGGAGGAAAAACCAATGGCTTTTTATTATGAAGAACCATCCAGAACTTTCAGTGAGTATCTGCTGATTCCCGGCTACACTTCGGAAGAATGCGTCCCGGACAGAGTCTCACTCAAGACTCCGCTGGTCAAGTTCAGAAAAGGCGAAGAAGAGTGCCCGATCACGTTGAATATTCCGTTGGTATCTGCAATCATGCAGTCCGTTTCCAATGATACCCTGGCTGTGGCGCTGGCAAGAGAAGGCGGCATTTCCTTTATCTTCGGCTCCCAGACCATTGAGGACGAAGCGGCCATGGTGGCGAGAGTCAAGAACAAGAAGGCGGGTTTTGTAGTCAGCGGCTCCAACCTGACCCCGGACAACACGCTCGGCGATGTACTGCGTCTGAAGGAGAAGAACGGGTTCTCCACGGTTGCAATCACGGAGAATGCCGAACCCAACGGTAAGCTTCTCGGCATCGTAACAAGCCGTGATTACCGCGTCAGCCGCATGACCGAAGATACCAAGATCAGCGAGTTCATGACTCCGCTTTCAAAGCTTGTGACCGCTCCCGCGACCACGACGCTGAAGGAAGCAAATGACATCATCTGGGACAACAAGCTGAACAGTCTGCCGATCGTTGATGATAACGGCAACCTGATGTACTTTGTATTCCGTAAGGACTACTCGGAGCATAAGGAGTATCCGCTGTCCATGATGGACGACGAAAAGCGCTATATTGTCGGTGCAGGTATCAACTCCCGTGATTATATGGACCGTATCCCTGCCCTGGTTGACGCAGGCGCGGATGTGCTTTGCATTGACTCTTCAGAGGGATACAGCATCTGGCAGAAGCGCACGATTGACTGGGTGAGAGCCGAGTATGGCGACAAGGTCAAGATCGGTGCGGGCAATGTTGTCGATAAGGACGGTTTCCGTTTCCTCGCTGAGTGCGGTGCGGACTTTGTCAAGGTCGGTATCGGCGGCGGTTCCATCTGTATCACCCGTGAGACCAAAGGTATCGGCCGCGGCCAGGCGACTGCGCTGATCGAGGTCGCTAAGGCACGTGACGAGTACTACAAGGAGACCGGCGTCTACGTGCCGATCTGCTCTGACGGCGGCATCGTTTATGATCATCATATGACCCTGGCACTTGCGATGGGCGCAGACTTCCTGATGCTCGGCAGATACTTCGCGCGTTTTGACGAAAGCCCGACAGACAAGCTCATGATCAACGGCCAGTATGTCAAGGAGTACTGGGGCGAAGGTTCCAACCGTGCCCGCAACTGGCAGCGTTATGATCTCGGCGGTAAGAACAACCTGGCATTTGAAGAGGGCGTCGATTCCTATGTCACCTATGCCGGTTCCCTGCATGACAACGTGGAAAAGTCCCTTTATAAGGTCAAGTCCACGATGTGCAACTGCGGCGTAACCAACATCGAGGACCTGCAGAAGGAAGCGAAGCTGACCGTTGTTTCCGCAACCAGTATCGTCGAGGGCGGTTACCACGACGTTACTCTGCGTGCAACGACCAGTATGAACAATCAGTAATTTGTTTTAAAATAGTGAATTCGGATTCATTTTCATTGTAACAGACCATATGTCATGCCGTTTTATAACGGCATGACATATGTGCGTTTTGTGGTAGAAATCAAAGGTATTTTTGTTCAGAATATCAATTGCTTCCGGACAGTATTTTCTGTAACGACTATGTCAAACGCTTTTTAGACTCGGTAGTGATGAATGACGGATATCTGATGGTGATGTTCAAGGCAGGCATAGGCATCCGCGTATGGATCAATAAATGATTGATAAAATTGTCGGGTTGCGATACAATCAGCATATCTAATAAAACTATTTAAGAGAAAAGGCAACCATGGATAATTACAATCAAAACGATAACAAGTCACTGTCAGACGCGTACGACAGCTACGATAACGAACCTGAAACAGAAGCTTCCGACGCAGGTCAGAAGCCTGCCGACGGGCCTTCAAAGAAAGCGCCCATCCGTAAAAAGAGACGCCGTATCGGCAGCTCTGTAGCGATCGTACTCGGCATGCTGCTTGTGCTTGCCGGCGTCGGCCTTGTCGTCTACAACATGAATGAGGCGATCGAGGCAGGTAAGTCCGCTGACCGGAACACCGAGATCTTAAGCGGTATGATTGAGGAAAACCGCGAGAAAGCAGAGCAGGAATCCGCGCTCAATGCACAGTATCCCGATCAGGTACTCAACGTGGACGACCGCAAGATCCGCGGCATGCCTACGGAAGAAATCGATGGAAACCAGTATATCGGTCAGCTCGAGGTGCCTTCTGTCAATGTCAGCCTGCCGGTCATGTATAATTGGAATTATAAGCAGCTGCGTGTATCGCCCTGCCGTTACTCCGGTTCCTATTATACAGATGACCTGGTCATCTGCGGACATAACTACCGCACGCACTTCAGCCCCTTGCGCAGCGTCAGTCCCGGCGCGGATGTATATTTTATCACTGTCAAGGGAGAGCAGCTGCATTATATCGTTTCCAATGTCGAGCAGGTCAGACCGACAGCGATCGAGGAAATGATTAAAAACAGCAACAACAGCGAATCCTCCAGCGAGTGGGATCTTACGCTGTTTACCTGTACGCTCGGCGGCCGTACCCGTTTCGCGGTACGCTGCGTGCATGCGGATGAAGACTGATCAGGATTTTTAGAACGGATCCATAAGGTCTCAGCTGCAACTTTATGCGGCGTTTCAAAAGGTGATATAACTTCAATGTATAACGACCCTGTGTCTGCTTGACACAGGGCCGTTTTCTCACTTATAATTACGTGGTATGATTAAAAAATAACAATAACACCCAGACGCATATCCTACGGAGAAGATTATGGAAGGCAGGAATGAAAAGAAATATATATCCAAAGCAATCATCAACCGGCTTCCGCGTTATTACAGGTATCTGGGCGAACTGAAGGCTAAGGGCGTTGAACGCATCAGCAGCAGTGAGCTTTCCAATATCATGAAAGTTACCGCTTCACAGATCCGCCAGGACCTCAACAATTTCGGAGGTTTCGGACAGCAGGGCTATGGTTACAATGTGGATTACCTGCAGGAAGAGATCGGAAAGATCCTCGGCATAGACCGTCCGCACAAGATCGTCACGGTCGGCGCCGGCAACCTCGGCAGCGCTTTGAGCGGCTATCAGAACTTTCCGCGTTACGGTTTCAACATCATGGCGATGTTTGATAACGACGAGGCCAAGATCGGAAAAGTGATCCATGGGATCCCCGTGCTTCCGGTGAGCGGTATCGTGGATTATATCAACGAAAACGACATTGAGATCGTGATCCTTACGATTCCGAAGGAAGCGGCGAGGGAATTGCTGCATGAGCTGGAAGGGACCAAGATCAAAGGCGTATGGAATTTCGCGCATACCGATTTTGAGATGCCGGGCGGCATCGTGGTCGAAAATGTCCATCTTTCCGAAAGCCTGATGCGTCTGAGCTATGAGATCGCCAATTCGGGAGAGCCTGTTTGATGATCATCGGCGTTGGAACGGATCTGATCGAACTGAAGAGAGTACAGAAAGCCTGTGAGAGGGAGTCCTTTCTGAGCAGGATTTTTACTGAAGAAGAATACCGGGAAGCCTCGGGTAATTACCGCAGGCTTGCCGGTAATTTTGCGGTCAAGGAAGCGGTGTCAAAGGCGCTGGGAACCGGCTTTTCGGCTATGGCGCCGAAAGAGATCGAGGTGCTCAGGGATGAACGCGGCAAACCGTTTGTCAGGCTCCATGGGAAGGCGGCAGCATTGGCAGAAGAGCTTGGGGCAGTGAGGATCGAAGTTTCGATCTCGGATACAGAAGAGCTGGTTCTTGCTTTTGCAGTGGCGGAAGTGCAGAAATCAAACGGATATTCCAACCGAAACTATATTTGAACAGTCAGCTATCCCGGGAAAACAGCCGGGAACGGACGTGGAGGTTCGTAATGAGTGAACACAGACATTTCAGCAGAACGGGAGCGATCGTTGACTTAAGAGCGATCCGTGAGAATATGGCTGCCTTAAAGGCGGCAGCGAAAGAAGTGAACCCGGAGATCAAGGCGCTGGCGACAGTCAAGGCGGACGCCTACGGGCATGGAGCATGTGAGGTTGCGAATGCCGTTGACGACATCGCGGATATGTTTTCCGTTGCCTGTACGGATGAAGGTATTGAACTCAGGGAAGCAGGCGGCATCAAAAAGCCGATCCTGATCCTGGGACCGGTTTTTGCGGAAGATGACGATGATACGATCCGTTACGGTCTGACGCAGGCTGTCTTCACCGCGGAGCGTCTGCAGCAGCTGAATGACAATGCTGCCCGCTACGCAAGGGAAAACGGCACCGATCCGGAGATACTCCGGGCAGAAGCGGAAAGCGCCGGCGACAAGGCAGGTGAGATCCTGGCTTTGATGCGGGAAGAGCGCAAGCAGAAGGAAGATGCAAAAGACGGAGAGGACTACAGCTTTGCGGATGGCAAAGCGCATGTTCATATCGCCGTGGATACCGGCATGTCCAGAATCGGCGTTACGCCTGATGATGACGGCCTTGCCGTACTGAAGCTTGCGGCGGAACTTCCGTACATCAGCGTAGACGGTATTTTCACTCATTTCGCGACGGCGGATGAAACGGATAAAACCGGCGCCAATAAGGCTCTTTCCAAGTTCCGGGCGTTTAAAAGCATGGCAGAGGCTGCCGGGATCCGGATCCCCTGCTGGCACTGCGCCAATACCGCTTCGATCATAGACGGAATCGGACTTGAGGGATTTGATATGTGCCGTGTTGGTATCGGCCTTTATGGCATGTATCCCTCCCGGGAGGTAAAGATGGACCGGGTCAGCCTGCAGCCCGCGCTGATGTGGTATGCCTATATCACACATGTCAAATGGATCGAAGCAGGAACCTCCGTCAGCTACGGATATAAGTTTACGGCGGATAAGCGCATGAGGATCGGCACAGTGAGCATCGGATATGCGGACGGTTACTCGCGTTCGCTGTCCCTGAGGGGAACCGAGGTGCTGGTCAACGGACGCCGCTGCCCGATCCTTGGAAGGATCTGCATGGATCAGATGATGATCGATCTGAGCGCATTTGACGAGGGAGAGGTCTTTGCAGGCGTGCCTGCGATCCTGCTGGGAGGATCGCCCGAAGCCGAGGCGGCTGCTTACGGTTATGAACCGAAGTGCATCAGCGCGGAGGAACTTGCCGACAGGATCGGCACGATCAACTATGAAGTGACCTGCAACATCAGCAAACGCGTGCCGAGAAAATACATTCGTTAACTGCAGGTATACAGCGAATCAATACACTAAGAGGTGGGCGGAATATTGAATTCTGCAGACTTTAATAAACAAAATAATTCTGAAGCCGTGCCGGCAGCCGTGAAAAGACGTTCGCCGGCCGCGCTCGTGCGTGAGACATTTACAGACTCCTTTTTTATCGGCAAGGTACTGACGATCGCACTGCCGGTCGCGCTCCAGAACCTGCTGAACACCGTGACAAACATGATCGACACGATCATGATCGGAAGCCTCGGCGCTTCGACGATCGCCGCAGTCGGACTCGCCAACAAATATTTCTTTGTATTCGGACTACTGGTTTTCGGCATCTGTTCCGGGTCAGGCGTACTGAGTGCGCAGTTTTACGGCAATCGTGACCTGGCGAATATCCGCAGGGTGCTGGGACTCGCGGTGATCATGGCGAGTATCGGTGCCGTGTTGTTTATGGCGCCCGGATTTTTTGCGCCCGGAGTGGTCATGCGGATCTTTACGACGAGTCCGGACGCACAGGCCATTGGCGTGAAGTACCTGAGGATCGTCGTTTTTTCCTACTGGTTTATGGCGGTCAATGTAGCCATGGTCCAGATGATGCGCACGGTCGGAAGCGCGCAGGCGCCTGTTTTTACGTCGATCCTCGCGATCGCGGTCAACATTGTCCTCAATTACATGCTGATTTTCGGACACTTCGGCGCGCCGCGGCTCGGGGTCGAGGGCGCCGCGCTTGCAACGCTTGCGGCGAGAGTGGCGGAGTTCATCGCGCTTTTGATCGTGATGCTGCGTATCAAAGTACCGCACGATTTCAGCGAAGATACGGAGCGCCCGAAGGTGAGGATCGAGGAGAAGGCCTATATCTTCCGCGGAAGCCTCGGGGACTTTATCGGATGGAACAGGCGGTTTCTTTCGAGTTTCTTTTCCACTTCCGTGCCTGTGATCCTCAATGAGTTTATGTGGGGACTCGGAACGACACTTTATTCGGTCGCGTACGGACGCATGGGTGACAATGCCGTCGCCGCAATCACGATCAGCTCCACGATCGAGGAGCTGATGATGGTGCTCTGGTTCGGCCTTTCCGCCGCTACGTCGGTCATCCTCGGAAACGAACTCGGTGCCGGCCGTCTGAAGGAAGCGGAAGACCATGCGGCCAAATTCTGCGTCGTGTCCGTCGTTATGTCTCTTGCGGTCATGGTGCTGCTTTTCCTGATCCGCCGGCCGATCACGGCCCTCTTTGCCGTGGGACCGGAGGTTGAGGAACTTGTCGTCCGGATCCTGAATGTACTTATCATCGTGTTTATACCGAAGATGCTCAACAACATCATCGTCGTCGGCATCCTGCGTGCGGGCGGAGATACCAGGTGGTGCCTGTTTATCGACACTTCAGGCGTCTGGCTGGTCGGCGTTCCGCTGGCGTTCCTCGGCGCACTCGTCTGGCATCTGCCGATCTATATCGTGTTCTTTCTCGTGTGCATTGAGGAAATCTACAAGATGTTCTTCGGTTTGTGGCGTGTAAGCCGAAAAAAATGGCTCCGAAACATTGCCATAGAAGTCTGATAGTGGTATACTTTTACGGATAATGTGATCAGATATACTGCCGGACAGCGTTCCAGTGAACGGATCGGGACCGGCGGAAAAACAATATTAATAAACAGTCAGTGAGGTTATTTTATGTCAGGACATTCCAAATTTGCCAACATTCGTGCCAAGAAAGAGAAGAACGACGCAGCCAAGGGCAAGATCTACACCATCATCGGTCGTGAGATTGCGATTGCCGTAAAGGAAGGCGGCCCGGATCCTGCCAATAACTTCAAGCTGAAGTTCGTTATTCAGAAGGCGAAGGCAGCCAATATGCCCAACGATACCATTGAACGCGGTATCAAGAAGGCGGCAGGCGGCGGTGACGGCGCGGATTACCAGCAGCTCCGTTATGAAGGCTACGGTGTCGGCGGCGTTGCGATCATCGTTGACGCTCTGACCGACAACAAGAACCGTACCGCGGCCAATGTCAAATCTGCGTTCACGAAGGGCCAGGGCTCTCTCGGCGCGCAGAATTCCGTCTCCTTCATGTTCGAGCGCAAGGGACAGATCATCGTGGACCGCGAAGAATACGATGGTTCCGGCGATGATCTTATGGAGATCGCTCTCGAAGCCGGCGCAGAGGATCTGAAGGAAGAAGAAGACAGCTTCGAGATCCTGACTTCTCCCGATGACTTTGATGCCGTACGTGAGGCACTGGATGCCGCAGGCGTACCGATGGCGGAAGCGGAAGTCGCTATGATCCCGCTGAACACAGTTTCCGTAACGGACGAGCAGATGGTTAAGAACCTGCGCAGGACGCTGGATCTTCTGGATGAAGATGACGACGTACAGCAGTATTACACCAACTGGGAAGAAGAGTAATCAGATCTATGGCCTACGACGGCATTGTAACAGCGGCAGTGATCCGTGAACTGAATGACCGGCTGCTCATGGGCAGTATCAGTAAAGTAGCTCAACCTGAAAAGGATGAGCTACTTTTAACGCTTAAGTGTAACAGACAGCAGCTGCGTCTGTGTATCTCAGCCAATGCTTCCACGCCGATGGTCTATCTCCGGGATGAGAATGAACTGTCCCCGGTGACAGCCCCCAATTTCTGCATGACGCTCCGCAAGCACATCGGCGGCGGCAGGATCACGCGCATCTTTCAGCCGGAAGCGGCAGGCTTCGGGACGACGGAAAGGGATGCGGATCCGGACAAACAGGGTGCGCTTCCGATGCATGAGGGACTGGAGCGCATCATCGTATTTGTCATTGAGCACCTGGATGAGATGGGAGATGTCAGCGAGAAGTATCTGATCTGTGAGCTGATGGGAAAGCATTCCAACATCATCCTCACGAGATCCGACCTTACGATCATAGACAGCATCAAGCATGTTTCCCATATGACGAGTTCTGTAAGGGAAGTACTGCCCGGCCGGACGTATTTCATACCGGATGCTGCAGCCAAGGCAAATCCTGTCCGGCTTTGCCGTGATGAATCTGCCTTTGCCGCTTTGATGGGCGGGGGTGCCGGCGGCGTCAGCATTTTCAAGCATATTTATCAGTCGATCACCGGTATCAGCCCGTCGGTTTCCGGAGAGATCCTGTTTCGGGCAGGCGTAGATCCGGATATCCCGCACGGGACGCTTCAAGATGACGACATTCACCGGATCTATACAGCCTTCTCCGCGATCATGGAAGATGTCCTGAAAGGTCAGTTTGAACCCTGCATCATCTATGAAGGGGAGCGCCTAACGGAGTTTTCCGCGATACGCCTTCTTTCGCTCGAGGGCGGCGACTTGAGCTGTGAGATATATGATTCCATATCCGAGGTCATCCGGCTGTTTTATGAGCGGAGAGACCGGCAGAACCGCATCCACGCCAAGTCCGAGGATATCCGCAGAGTCTTAAAGACACTGACGGAGCGCGCTTCCAAGAAGCTGGAGCTTCTGGAAAAGCAGTATAAGGATACCGATAAGCGCGATCAGTACAGGATATGGGGTGAACTGCTCAACACCTATGGATATTCCTTAAGCGGCGGTGAGGACCACCTCATCTGCAGCAATTACTATGACGAAGGCCGGGACATACGGATCCCGCTCGATAAGACACTTTCAGCGCAGGAAAACGCGAAGAAATATTTTGAGCGCTATCAGAAGCTGAAGCGTACGAGAGAGGCTGTTGCGGTCCAGATCGAGGAGAGCAGGCAGACGCTCTGGCATCTGGATTCGATCACGACATCTCTTGCCCTATGCGAAGGTGAGGCGGATCTGAACGAACTGCGCCAGGAGATGGCGGAGGCAGGCTTCATACATAAAGGCAATGCCGGCAAGCCCCAGGGCAGCCGTAAAAACGAGAAGAAGTCACAGCCGCTGCATTTTGTGAGCTCTGACGGGATCGACATCTATGTCGGAAGGAACAACTACCAGAACGAAGAGCTGGACTTTAAGATCGCCGATGCCAACGACTGGTGGTTTCATGCCAAGAACCGTCCGGGATCCCATGTCATCGCGAAGACAGGCAGCCGGGAACTGCCGGATCAGACCTGCCTGGAGGCCGCAGCGCTTGCCGCGTACTACAGCAAGGCAGGGATCGCCGCAGGTGAAGGGATCAACAATCCTCAGAGCATGGACAGCAGCGAAAAGATCGAGGTCGATTATGTCCGCAGGCGAGAGTTGAAACGCGTTCCGGGAGCAGCACCGGGATATGTGATTTACCACACAAATTACAGCATAGTCGTTGAACCGAAAGCAACGGTTTGATATACTTTAATGATAAGAAATCGGCATCACGCCGTAAAAAGGAGCATTTATGTCTGAGATCAGAAGTATGACAGGCTTCGGCCGTGCAGAAACCGTGACGGATGACTACCGCATACTGGTGGAACTGAAGTCAGTCAATCACCGTTACCTTGACCTTTCCATCAAGATGCCGAGGCGCTTTAACTGCTTTGAAGCCAGACTCAGACAGCTTTTGAAAGAATATATCGAACGCGGCAAGACGGATGTATACATAACCTTTGAGGACTATACGGAAGGCAGCCGCCGCCTGATCTATAACCGCGAGCTTGCTTCGGAGTACCTCCAGCGGCTGAAGGAGATGGAGCAGGACTTCGGTATCCGCAACGACGTCAGCACTACGATGCTGGCGAGGTTCCCCGATGTGCTGGTCATGGAAGAAGGTTCAGACGACGAGGACCGTATGTGGGAGATGCTGGAGCCGGTTGTCAGAAAAGCGGCGAAAGCATTTGCGGATGACCGCGCGAGAGAGGGAGCCAATCTCCGTACGGATCTGCTGCAGAAGCTGGAACAGATCCGGCAGAACGTCTCGGATATCGTAGCGTTCTCTCCGTCCGTGGTAGAAGAATACCGCAGCCGTCTTTATAACAAGATCAGGGAAACGCTTGCTGACAGTTCACTGACGGCAGACGAAGGAAGAGTGGTCACGGAAGTGACGATCTTTGCCGACAAGGTATGCACGGACGAGGAAATGGTCCGTCTGCAGAGCCATGTAGACGCCATGACGAAGAAACTCGAGGCAGGCGGCAGCTGCGGAAGGGAGCTTGATTTCATTGCGCAGGAGATGAACCGCGAAGCGAACACGACCCTTTCCAAGGCCAACAACCTGCAGATCGCGGACACGGCCATCGCCCTCAAGACCGCGATAGAAAAAGTACGTGAGCAAGTACAAAACATAGAATAAATGGAGGCCCAATCATATGAATGATCGCGAAGACATGGAACGCAGAGAGCACCATCCGTTCGAACGTAAAAAGGGCATGCTGGTCGTAATCTCAGGCTTTTCAGGATCCGGCAAAGGCACGCTGATGAAGCAGCTGATGGAGAACTACGATTATTATTCGCTCTCCATTTCGGCAACCACCAGAGCACCCCGTGCGGGTGAGCAGGAGGGAAGGGAGTATTTCTTTGTCAGCAGGGAACGTTTTATGGAGATGATCCAGAACGATGAACTCCTTGAGTATGCCAAGTATGTTGACAACTACTACGGTACGCCCCGTTCCTATGTTGAGCAGGAGATGGCGAAGGGCAAGGACGTTATCCTGGAGATCGAAATGCAGGGCGCTCTGAAGATCAAGGCAAAGTATCCCGAGTCCGTCCTCGTATTTATCACACCTCCGACTGTTGAGGAGCTGATCGCGCGTCTCAGAAAGCGCGGAACGGAGACGGAAGAAGTCATCCGCAAGCGTCTTGAGAAGGCAGCGATGGAAGCGGAAGGCATCGAGGCATACGATTATATCCTTGTTAACGATAACCTTGACAAGACCGCGAAGCATCTGAACTATCTGATCCAGGACCAGCATATGCGCGTGCGCAGTCAGATCGAGTTCCTGGAGAGGATCCGGAAGGAACTCAGAGTGAATTACGCGTACATGAATCAGTAAATTAAAGATAGCGATACCCGGCGCAGTCGGGCTCAAAGCTCAGGTAAGACGCTTATGAGCACCGACTGTGCGGAAAAGCGACTGATCTATACAGTTACAGAAAGGCAGGTAACACACCATGGCAATGTTATATCCGACCTACGGAGATATCATTAACAAAGTAAATACGACCAGCGGACAGGAAGAGCCGGTCATCAGCAGCAGATACTCTGTCGTTATCGCGGCAGCAAAGAGAGCAAGACAGCTGGTAGACGGCGCTCCGACTGAGGAAGATCTGATCGATGATAAGCCGCTGACGGCTGCGATCGATGAGATCTATACCGGTCAGATCAAGATCCTTCCGAAAGAGAAAGAAAAAGAGGATTGATTCTGTTGGCAGGCGACGGAAGAAAAACTGATAACGTAAAGCGGGGCGGAAGGACAAAACGGGTCCATATGATCTCGCTCGGCTGTGACAAGAATCTCGTGGACTCCGAGAAAACGCTCGGACTGCTTTGCAAAGAAGGCTACAGCTATACGGATGATCCGTACCTTGCGGACGTTATCCTTGTCAATACCTGCTGTTTTATCAGGGATGCCAAGGACGAAAGCGTGCAGACGCTTCTGGAGATGACGGATCTCAAGAAGGAGATGGGTGAGGCAGCGCCTCTGCTCGTTGTTATGGGCTGCATGGCTGAGCGCTACAAGGACGAGATCCAGGAAACGCTGCCTGAAGTGGATGTCCTTGTCGGAACCAATTCCTGGCAGGATATCACTGAGATCCTGAAAGCGCATGAGGCAAAGACCCGCCTGGAAGGAGACGGGGATTCAGCAGTAAATGGTGCTTCTGTAAATGCTGTCCATTCCGGTTCTTTCAGGGATATTTCCGCCAATGCTTTCCTTGAAAAGCCGGTACGTGAACGCTTTATCACAGCCGGCGGGCATTATGCTTATCTCAAGATCGCGGAAGGCTGCGGTAAGAACTGTACTTACTGCATCATTCCGTCACTGAAGGGAAAGTTCCGTTCAGTTCCCATGGAGGATCTTGTGGAAGAGGCGAAGCGGCTTGCGGAGGACGGCGTCAAGGAACTGATCCTGATCGCGCAGGAAACGACGCTTTACGGCGTGGATCTGTACGGTGAAAAGCGCCTTCCGGCACTGCTCGAAGCTCTGAACGCGATCGACGGCATTCGCTGGATCCGGATCATGTACTGCTATCCGGAGGAGATCACGGATGAGCTTGTTGACGCGATTCGAAGACTCCCGAAGGTATGTCATTATCTGGATATTCCGATCCAGCACGCTTCGGATCACATTTTAAGAAGAATGGCCCGGCGGACGACGCATGATGAGATCGTCGCGAGGATCAGGGAACTCAGGGAAGCAATCCCTGATATTGTGCTTCGTACGACGATGATCTCGGGCTTTCCGGGAGAGACAGATGCAGATCATAAGATCCTTACTGAATTTGTTCGTGAAATGGAGTTCGATCGGCTCGGTGACTTCGAATACTCAAGAGAAGAAGGAACTGCGGCCGCGGCATTTAGTCATCAGGTTTCAGCCAAAGTCAAAGGATTGAGACGTGCGGAGATCATGGAGATCCAGCAGCAGATCGCCTGGAAGAAGGCGAAGCAGAAGGTTGGTACCGAGCTGGAGGTCATGATCGAAGGACGGCTGGCTGACCAGGACGGCAGCATTTACGTAGGACGTACCTACATGGATGCACCAGACGTTGACGGACTGATCTATATTGATACAAATTGCCGGGAGTTCATGACGGGTGACATCGTTCGCGCGCGTGTGACCGGCGCTCATGAATATGACCTGTTGGGAGAACTGACAGGCGCATAAAGAGGCATGAAGATGAATCTTCCAAACAAACTGACCTGTTTAAGGGTCATAATGATACCTTTTTTTGTGATCGCGATGATACTGAGTCTCCGCTTGTCATCGGTAACGGTGGCACTGATCGGCGAGGATGTCGGTGCGATGGCGTATGGTACGGGTGCTTTGGGCGGCGCTTTCGGCGTTTACGGCCTGCGGCATGCTGCAATCGTGGGTGACCCCGGCGCGAACCCGTTTGTCATGTGGAGATGGATCGCGTTTGTGATCTTCTGTCTGGCATCCTTTACGGATTTTCTGGACGGCTATATCGCACGCAAGAATAATCTTGTAACGGATTTCGGCAAGTTCATGGATCCGCTCGCGGATAAGCTCCTTGTCTGTTCCGCGCTGATCCTGCTGACGGCGGAAGGCTCTCTTCCCGCATGGGTAGTTATAATAATCATCGCGAGAGAGTTCATCATCAGCGGCTTCCGTCTTGTTGCGGCAGATAACGGTATTGTTATCGCTGCAAGCTGGTGGGGCAAGTTTAAGACGGTTTCACAGATGCTTCTCTGCATGCTTCTGATCCTGCCGAAGCTCCCGATGATCGTCGGTGATGCTGTGATCACTGTGTTGACGGCCATCGTGGTACTGCTCACACTGATCTCACTGATCGACTACATGACAAAGAATATCAAAGTCATCACCGAAGGCGGTATGTGATCCGCCCGGGATGACAGGAGAGGCCGGACCCGGTTCGCGGGCCGGAGATAATCATTGATCATTTTTACGATACTCAAATGGATAGGCATTATACTGCTGATCGTGCTCGGGCTGATACTGCTCGCGCTTCTGATCGTGCTTTTTGTTCCTGTTCGGTATCGTATCAGCGGCAGTTTTCTATCGGATATTCCTGACGGATCAGCCTCAGCAAGCTGGCTTTTAGGAGCAGTCAGAGGAGGCGCCGAGTATCACCGGCCGGAAAAGGCCGGAGACAGACCGGCTGGCGTCAGTGCCTTTGTGAAAGTTCTCTGGATCACGTTGTTTGAGATCCCGGAGAAACAGGAGGAACCGGAGACTCCGTCTGAAAGTAAAACTGAGGATACTTCCACAGACGGGCAGGCTTTATCTGAGGATGCGGTACAGCCGGTTCAGGAACCGGTTTTGGTGCAGGCCAACGAGGAACCCAAAGAGATTAAGCCGGAGATCCATGCTGCCGCAGTTGAGAGTGAAAACGTACCGGAAACGGCGGCATTGTCCGAAACCGAAGAACCCGCCGGCCGGTTTGAAAGATTCACATCGAGGATCTCGGCATGGTGGAAGGATGTATCCTCAACGGTCAAGGCGCTGTACCGCAGCATTAAAAAGCGGACAGACGGCATTGAAAAGATCAAGGATATGATCACTGCGGAGTCCAACCGTAAGGAAATGGATCTGGTGAAACGCGGACTCTTAAGGATCCTCAAAGAGCTTGCACCGCGTAAAGGCAGCGGAAGAATCGAGCTTGGCACGGGCGATCCTTACTCCACAGGACAGATCATGCAGATCTTCGCGATGCTGTATCCTCTGTACGGCGACTCTGTCGAAGTAATTCCGGAGTTTGTGGAATCCGTTCATGACGCGGAAGGCGATATCAGTGGTGCCGTGCGTATGTTCCCGATCGTATGGTCGGTTCTGCGCTGCATACTGAGCAAACGTCTGCGCGCTATTTTCAAAAAGAGCAAGAAGATCCTGGACCAGGAGATCCTGGCCTGAGATCATGATTTAATGAGTGAGGTACTGTCATGGGAAAGATCAGTGACAATGTAAAAGTGGACTATAATGTGACGAACGACGGCCTTGGCATGACGCTGCAGGCACTTTTTAAGGGCATGGAGGGGCTGGTGCAGTCCAAGACGGTCGTGGGAGAACCGGTGCAGATCGGTGACGCTACACTTGTCCCGCTGGTGGAAGTCTCGGCAGGACTCGCAAGCGGCGCGCTAAAAAACAACGCCAAGAATAACGGCGCAGGCGCCATGAGCGCAAAGCTTTCTCCGGTCGCAATGCTGATCATTCAGGACGGACGCACCAGACTGGTCAATGTGAAGAACCAGGATGTTATGACCAGACTGCTGGATCTGATCCCCGAAGCCATCGACAAGATCACAAAAGGCTCAGTCAGTCCGGAGGCTAAAGAGGCCGCGAAGGATATGCTGGACAAGGACAGCGCGGATGACGGTCTGCTGGACCATATCGAGATCGTAACAGCCAACGAAGGCTGATACCATATCATAGGCAAGTCAGTACTATTATTACCAGGGAGGTTCTGTGAGGATGTTATATCATAGCACAAGAAGCAAGAAGGAAATGGTTGGCGCGAAAGAAGCGGTCCTGACAGGACTTTGCCCGGACGGCGGTCTGTTTGTCAGTGATGACCTTTTCAATGTCAAGCCTGACATGAAGGCACTGATGGACATGGAGTATGAAGAGATTGTTTATGAGATCTTCCGCCTGCTTCTGACCGATTACAGTGATGAGGAACTGAAGGACTGCATTGCCAAGGCATATAAAGGCAAGTTCGTGACGGAAGATCTGACTCCGCTTACCGAGATCGGAGACGATTATCTGCTGGAGCTTTATCATGGTCCGACGGCTGCATTCAAGGACCTCGCGCTTTGTATGCTTCCGCAGCTGATGAGCAAGGCTCTGAAGGACGAAAAGGTTATGATCCTGACCGCTACCAGCGGTGACACGGGCAAGGCAGCTCTTGCGGGCTTTAAGGACGCGGAAAACATCGGCATTACGGTCTTTTATCCGCATGGCGGTGTCAGCGACATCCAGTATCTGCAGATGGCGACCGCAGAGGGTGCCAATGTCAATGTTGCGGCGGTTCGCGGCAATTTCGACGACTGCCAGACCGGCGTGAAGAAGATCTTCGCGGAGTGCTCAGACGAGTTCAGAGAAGAGAAAAAGATCAGCCTTTCCAGTGCAAACTCGATCAATGTCGGACGTCTGGTCCCGCAGATCATTTATTATATCGAGGCCTATAAGCAGCTTGCGAAGAGAAATGTCGTCAGCTTCGGCGATCCGGTCGATTTTGTTGTACCGACCGGCAATTTCGGCGATATTCTGGCGGGTTACTATGCAAAGGTCCTCGGACTTCCGGTGGGACGCCTGATCGTCGCATCCAATGAAAATAACGTTCTGACGGATTTCTTCGCCAACGGTGTTTACAACAAGAAACGTCCGTTTGTTAAAACGATCTCTCCGAGCATGGACATCCTTGTTTCTTCGAACCTCGAGCGTATGCTGTACTATGCAGCTGACGGCGACTGCGATTATGTAGCAGGTCTGATGAAGGACCTCAGCGAGAAAGGCAGCTTTGAGATCACGGATGAAGTTATGGCAAAGCTGGACGAGACCTTTGACGCCGCTTATGCGGACAACGAAGAGTGCAAGGCCGCGATCCGTGATGCATATCAGAAGGACGGCAGGCTGATCGATCCACATACTGCCTGCGGCTATCTCGTTGCGAACCGCATGGAACAGGATGAGGAAGAATGCGGCGAACTTGGAAATCCGGTGGTCATTCTCTCTACGGCGAGCCCCTTCAAGTTCGCGAAGGACGTCTATGAGGCGATCTTCGGAGAGCTTACTACCGATGACGGCCATGAGCCGGACGGCTTTGACTACATGCATGCTCTGGCAGAAAGAACGGGCCATGAGGTACCGGCTTCACTTGCCGAGCTGAAGACGAAGCCGATCCTTCATAAGAGCGTCGTTGACGTTGATGATATGGAGGATTTTGTCGAGGACAGCCTGAAGGTCCTCGCGTGACGTGTCAATAGTGAAATATCATTAACTGTACGAACTGCAGGAAAAACCATCTTTCTTTGCGAAAGCTGCAGGTCCTGCAGTCATTATAAAAATTAGATCATCACCCATGTCAGTACCGCCGCATGGGTGATTCTTTCTGTCAATCAACGCATAATGGGTATTACAACAGCAACAACTACAAGCCAGCAGATCAAAACAGCGAGCAGTATCGCGTTTCCTGTCATCATGGAGAACCTGCTGATGACGCTGGTCAGCATCGTTGATACGGCTATGGTCGGCGCCATTGGCGCGCATGCGACCTCGGCAGTTGCATTGGTCGCGTCTCCGACCTGGGTCGTGAACGCGGCAGTGCAGGGCGCGAGTGCCGGATGTTCGGTCCTGGTAGCACACCGGGTAGGTGCGGATAACTGGGACGGCGCCAGGCGCGGTGCAAGGGAATCCATGATGATCGGCCTTATGATGGGACTGTTCTTCCTGGTGGTGATGGAGCTTCTTTCTGTCCATATCCCGGTCTGGATGGGCGGTGAAGCGGATATCTGTCCGTTGTCAACGACCTATCTGCGCATCGTCGCGGCAGGATACCCGCTCTATATCATGGGGCTTGTGACCTGCGGCGCGATCCGTGGAGCAGGAGATACGTCAACACCGATGCGGATCACCGCTACGGCCAATATTCTCAATATGATCCTTAACTACCTGCTGATCTATCCGGCCCGTGAGATCAGTATCAGCGGAGTAACGATGCCAATGTGGGGCGCAGGCATGGGCGTTGCGGGTGCTGCGCTTGCTACAGCGGTTTCAACTGCCATTTCGGGATTCGCTGTCCTGATCATCCTTCTGAGAAGAAAGGCCGGCCTTTTCGTGCGTCTGCATGAAAGCTACCGCCTGATCCGGCAGGATATGTCGGAAGTCCTCGAAGTGGCGCTCCCTGCGTCAGCGGAACGTCTCACGATCAATATCGGCCAGATCTTTTATATCAGGATCATTTCATCCCTGGGTACGGTAATGCTGGCAGCACACCATATCGCTGTTACGGCGGAAGCTGTTTCCTATAATCCCGGCTTCGGCTATCAGGCTGCGGGAACAACACTGGCAGGTCAGTGCATCGGGGCGCGCAATGAGCGTCTGGCACACCGTTACGGGGCTATCTCGATCTGGTCGGGCGTAGCTTTCATGTTCGTGACAGGCGCGATGCTGATCATCTTTGCAAGACCCTTTGTAGGCCTTTTTACGCCGGATCAGGAGGTCGTGAAATACGCAGCTGTTGCGGAAAGGATCGCCGGGGTGGCGCAGCCGTTTTTCGCTATGTCGATCGTCGGTTCCGGTGTTCTCAGAGGACTCGGTGACGCTAAGATCACGATCCCGATCGCGCTTTTATCCATGTGGGCGATCCGTATCCCGCTGGCACTGCTTTTCGTACTGAAGCTGGGTCTGGGCCTGCGCGGCGCCTGGTACGCGCTGCTGATCGATCTGACGCTTCGAGGCATCGTAACGCTCGCACGCTTTTATTCGGGAAGATGGAAAAAGAATCACGACTGGATCAAAGAAAAAGCAGCAGATTTATAACGGTATGAAACATGATGAAAAGGGAGACTTAAATCATGAAGATAATGATTGCATCGGATATCCACGGATCCACAAAATACTGCCGGTTGATGATGGAAGCTTACCGGCGTGAACAGCCTGACAGGCTGCTGCTTCTGGGGGACCTGCTTTATCACGGACCGAGAAACGGTCTGCCTGAGGAATATGATCCAAAGGAAGTCATAGAGATGCTGAACAGTATCCGGGACCACATTCTCTGCGTCAAAGGAAACTGCGATACGGAAGTGGACCAGATGGTTTTAGACTTCCCGATCATGGCAGATTACTGCACGATGTACCTGGATCAGCCCCGTCGCATGATCTTTGCAACGCACGGGCATCATTTTCATAAGGATGCCCTGCCGCCACTGCAGCCGGGAGACATACTGCTGCACGGTCATACGCATGTTCCGGCATGGGAGAGGGTTCCGATGGGAAGCACAGGAGATAAGGATGCATGCGTCTGGTATATGAATCCGGGTTCTGTGTCACTGCCAAAGGGCGGAAGCCGGCACGGGTATATGATGCTTGAGAGCGAAGAGAAGACCCGGATCAGATGGAAAGATCTTGAAGGGAATGTATATAACGAAATAATGATGGAGTAAAGGAAGGGGTCGTCACATAGTGACGACCCCTTGTGATAATAAAGAACGTGATAGTGGAGGAAGCTGACATCAGCAAGTCCATCTAAGCAAGCTTAGCTGTCCCTGCTGCTGCCATCCATGTCTTCCTCCAACATGTTTTTCTGTGCCGTCGCAAGCATCAGCTTGATTCGGTTGAGCTGGTTGACTTCGGATGCGCCCGGATCATAGTCGACCGCGATGATGTTGGACTTCGGGTACGCGTTGCGCAGTTCCTTGATGACGCCCTTGCCGACGATGTGGTTCGGGAGGCATCCGAAGGGCTGTACACAGATGATGTTGGGTACGTCCTCATGGATCAGCTCCAGCATTTCGCCGGTCAGGAACCATCCTTCACCGGTCTGGTTGCCGAGGGAAAGATAGCCCTTTGCCATCTTTGCGGTCTCCGCAATGGGAGAGGGTGGACCGAAGTGCTTTGAACGGATCAGCTCCTTGCGGGCAGTTGCCCTGAACTGCTCCATCGCCTTGATCGCCACATTGGAGATGTTGACGACGGACTTTTTGCTGCCGAGGTACTTCCACTTGAAGATGTTGTTGTAGAAGCAGTACATCAGGAAGTCCATCAGGTCAGGCATGACGCACTCCGCGCCTTCCGCCTCCAGAAGCTCGACGATGTTGTTGTTGGCAAGCGGAGAGAACTTGACGAGGATCTCACCGACAACGCCAACACGAGGCTTTTTGACGTCCAGTCTCTCCAGTCGGTCGAAATCACGGATCATCGTGCGGATGATCTTCTTAAACTCGTTGATCTCGGCGCCGTTTTTCTGCAAGTGACGGATCGCGACCTTTTTCCACTTGCTGAAGAGTCCGTTCGCACTGCCCGGCACCTTTTCATACGGGCGTGTCGCGTACAGGACGCGCATTAGCACGTCGCCGTATACCAGTGCCTGCATGCACTTGATGAAGAGCATCGGAGTCATCTTGAAGCCGGGGTTGGTCTCCATGCCGTTTGCGTTGACGGAAATGACCGGGATCTGCGGCATACCTGCCTTTTCAAGCGCGCGGCGGATGAAGCCGATATAGTTGGACGCACGGCAGCCGCCGCCGGTCTGACTCATAAAGACAGCTGTTTTGTTGAGGTCGTATTCACCCGAGAGCAATGCGTCCATAATCTGTCCGATGACGATCAGGGAGGGATAGCATGCGTCGTTGTTGACATACTTCAGGCCGGCATCGATGGCGTTGCGGTTGTCGTTTTTGAGAACGACGACGTTGTAGCCGAACTTGCGCAGCGCCGGCTCCAGGAAGTCAAAGTGGATCGGCGACATCTGCGGGCAGAGGATCGTGTAATCCTGCTTCATTTCCTTGGTAAAGAGTACACGGTGATAGGATGAGGGCCTCTGATGGCGGATGCCTTTCTTCATCATACGTTCATTGATCGCCGCGATCAGGGAACGGATACGGATGCGGGCAGCACCGAGGTTGTTGACCTCATCGATCTTGAGTACCGTGTAGATCTTGTCGGAACCGGTCAGGATGTCATTGACCTGGTCTGTCGTGACTGCGTCCAGACCGCAGCCGAAAGAGTTGAGCTGGACAAGGTCCAGATCCTCCCTGGTTTTTACGAAGGTTGCGGCACGATAGAGACGGGTGTGATACATCCACTGGTCGGTGACGATGGTCGGACGTTCCGCATCGCTTAAGTGACTTACGGAGTCCTCTGTGAGCACCGCGAAACCGTAGCTTGTGATCATATCGGCGATGCCGTGATTGATCTCCGGATCGACATGGTAGGGACGTCCTGCAAGGACAATGCCCCGATGGCCGGTTTCTTTCATCCAGCGGAGTACTTCTTCTCCTTTTTTCTCTGTATCGGTCTTGGCTTTGATGAGCTCATCCCATGCGAGTGAAGCGGCACGGACGATGTCCGCCTTTGTCAGCGCCGGAACGCCTGCCTCTGCAGAATGGACGGCCAGCATGTTGGCGGTTCCGTCGATTACGGCAGCATTGGCGTTTCCGCCTTCGCCGGTGTTACCTAAGCGGCTAATGCCGAGAACGGAGGACTTCAGTTTGTTCCGATTCTCTTCAAACATCGGGCGGAATGCCTTGATCAGAGACTCTGTCAGAACCTCTTTATTGGTAAACGGCAGGAACGGGCACATAAAGTCCACACCGCGCTCTAAAAGGTCGACGTTGTTTTTGATGTTTTCCGGATAGGAAGTAACGATGGGGCAGTTGTAATGGTTGCCGGCATCGGGACTTTCGTTTCGTTCGTAAGGCACGCAGGGGTAGAAGATAAACTTGATGCCTTCGCGGATCAGCCATTCAATATGTCCGTGCGTGATCTTGGCGGGATAGCATTCGGACTCGGACGGGATCGTCTCCATGCCGAGCTCATAGAGCTTGCGCGAGCTTTCCGGACTTAAGACCACACGGTATCCGAGTTCCTTAAAGAAAACAGCCCAGAAGGGATAGTTTTCGTACATGTTCAGGACGCGGGGAATGCCGACGGTGCCGCGGACCGCTTCTTCTTCGGAAAGCGGCTCATAGTTAAACATGCGGTTGAGCTTATACGCGAACAGGTTCGGGATATCCTTGTTATTTGCCTCGCCGCCCAGCGCCTTTTCGCAGCGGTTGCCGGAGATATAGCGGCGGCCGTCCGCGAACTTGTTGATCGTGAGGACGCAGTTGTTGGTGCAACGGCCGCAGCGGCCCATCGATGTCGTGAAGCTGAAATTCAGGATCTCATCGACTGAGAGCATCGTTGTCTGCGGTTCCTCACCGGCAGCCTTGCGGTAGTTATAACGTTCTCTCGCAATCAGCGCAGCGCCGAATGCGCCCATGATACCTGCGATATCCGGACGGATCGCCTCACAGTCCGCGGTCTTTTCAAAGGCGCGAAGGACAGCATTGTTATAAAACGTACCGCCCTGGGTCACGATGTGACGGCCCAGATCTTTGGCGTCGCTGATCTTAATGACCTTATACAGAGCGTTTTTAATGACGGAATAAGCAAGGCCTGCAGAGATGTCGGCGACGGTTGCACCTTCCTTCTGCGCCTGCTTGACGTTGGAGTTCATAAATACGGTACAGCGGGTACCCAGATCGGTCGGACTCTTGGCAAAGAGCGCTTCCTTAGCAAAGTCGATGACGGAGTATCCGAGGGACTTGGCGAAAGACTCGATAAATGAGCCGCAGCCGGAAGAGCACGCTTCGTTTAACTGCACGGAGTCGACGGCATGGTCCTTGATGCGGATGCATTTCATATCCTGGCCGCCGATATCAATGATGCAGTCTACATCCGGATCAAAGAATGCGGCAGCCTTATAGTGCGCGATCGTTTCGACCTCGCCTTCATCGAGCTTGAACGCGGCTTTGATCAGCTGCTCGCCATAACCGGTAGAGCAGGCATATACGATCCTCGCGCCCTCCGGGAGCTGTTCCTTGATCTCGCGGAAGCTGCGGATCGCGGTATCAAGCGGCGATCCGTTGTTGTTGGAGTAAAACTTATAGAGCAGGGAGCCGTCTTCACCGACAAGCGCGAGCTTGGTCGTGGTGGAACCTGCGTCGATACCGAGGTAAATGTTGCCCTTGTAGTCCGAAAGCGGCGCCGTGCGTACGTCGCTCTTTGCGTGACGGTCAAGGAAAGCCTGATAATCGGCTTCGTCCTTGAAAAGCGGGTCGAGACGTTTGATCTCGGTCTGCATGTCGATATGATTGCGGAGCGCGTCGATCGCGTCCATGATCTTTACGACGGGAACATTTTCCGTAGCCTTATAGGTGCTGCGCTTACCCGGTGCAGGAATAGCGAAAGCAGCGCCGGTGGCGGCGTAAAGATGGCTGTCTTCAGGCGCGATCACGTGATCGTCATCCAGCTGCAGGGTACGGATAAAAGCCTTACGAAGCTCCGGAAGGAAATGTAAGGGACCGCCGAGGAAAGCGACATGGCCTCTGATCGGCTTGCCGCAGGCAAGGCCGGAGATGGTCTGATTGACGACCGCCTGGAAAATGGAAGCGGAAAGATCCTCTCTGGTGGCGCCTTCGTTGATCAAAGGCTGGATATCGGACTTCGCGAATACGCCGCAGCGCGCCGCAATCGGGTAGATCGCCTTATAGTTGGCCGCATAGGCGTTCAGTCCGGAAGCGTCTGTCTGCAGCAGAGCTGCCATCTGGTCAATAAAAGAGCCGGTACCGCCTGCGCAGATACCGTTCATACGCTGGTCAATTCCGTTGGTGAAATAGATGATTTTGGCATCCTCACCGCCGAGCTCGATCGCAACGTCACACTCGGGGGAGCGTACGCTTAAAACGCTGGAAACAGCGACGACTTCCTGAACAAAAGGAAGACCGAGCGCTTTGCTGAGTGCCAGTCCGCCGGAGCCGGTAATGGCCGCGCGGATGTCGATCTCGCCAAGCTTTGCGGCAGCCTCCTCCAGAAGATCCGCGAGGGTCTCCTGAATGTTGGCAAAATGTCTTCTGTAATCTGAGAATAGGACCTGGTCGTTTTGGTCGATCACCGCCACCTTGACAGTGGTGGAACCGATATCGACGCCCAGTCTG
The DNA here is from genome assembly GCA_017455005.1 of Lachnospiraceae bacterium. Classification (GTDB taxonomy): domain Bacteria; phylum Bacillota; class Clostridia; order Lachnospirales; family Lachnospiraceae; genus Avilachnospira. The sequence continues at coordinate 48,943 of JAFTBX010000144.1, forward strand.
TAATCATTATTCATAAAAAACTGTCCTGATAAACGCTGTTCTTTAAATGGAGTGAAAACGGTACTTACCGGTGGTCCGTCCATTAAAAGAACTTCTAATAACATACCGAAAACAAGCTTCCGTGCGGGCCTTTGTTAAAAAAGACGCCGCGGCAAGCCGGTTTCTGTAGATTTTTGTGTACTGGCAGCTGGTTTGTCCTGGCCGCACTTTAAATGCAATTATATCACATTCACATTTTACTTGCACCTGATCATATATTAAAATTCCGTTAAGGGATTTGGGACTTTGCTTTACTCGTTGTTCTGTGGTAGAATTCAGAAGATGCAGTTTTTAATAATGATACCTGTAAGGGTTGAAAGAGGATCTTACATGAACGGCTTTTTTAATAGAATGAAATTTAAATATCAGCGTTACGCCATTAAAAATCTGGCGGTTTACGTCTCTGTCTGCTTTGCCATCGGATATCTGCTTCTGAGTTCGGGCATGGGCGGCTCCATCTACGGCAGATTCCTGGCATTTTTCCCGCGGGAGGTCCTGCACGGGCAGATCTGGAGGATCGTGACTGCGATCTTATATCCTCCGATCACGGGAGGATTGTTCAACGCGGTACTCGGCATCCTGATCTACTACAGTTTTGCTTCCACCGTAGAGAGGACAATGGGAGAGTTCGAGTACAATGTTTACTTCTTCGGAAGCCTGCTGATCGGTGAGCTTGGAAACATCGTTTACTACCTTATCACCGGCAACAACGTACCGTTTCTTCCCGTATTTACGCATTTTTCCGTGTTCATGGCTTTCTCGATCCTGTACGCGGAGTCCACGATCCTTCTGTTCTTTATACTGCCGATCAAAGCCAAGTACCTGGCGATCGTAGAAGCGGCACTTTATACGTTTTATTTTATCTTCGGCGACGGCATGACCAGCGTGTACGGGATCCTGTACACGAGGATATCGATCATTGCGGCATTTATCCCGGTCATCCTGTTTTATATGTCGGTCAATAAGGGAAATATGCACGGCGGCAACATTTTCAGTGACCTGAAATATAAGGCGGAACAGAGAAAGCGCCAGAAGGAATGGCGGGATCAATGGAAATGAAGAAAGCATGACGTCTTAAAATGTCAATGGGTTTAGTTGACATAAAAATGCTGAATTTTCAATGGCTTTTTTAGGCATATTTCCCCACTTGTCAGAAACATTGGTTTTATATATAATCAGAATCGCATACCTTTCCTCATCTGGTATGCAGGGGTGGGAACACTATGGAAAAGCTATTAAACGATTTTGACATATATATAGACAAGGAACTGGGCAAATCACTAAACACGAGACTTTCTTATATGAGGGATCTCCGCCAGGCAGTCAGCTGGCTGCAGGAACAGGGGATCAGTCATATCTCTCAGGTAGGCAGCAGTGAACTTACAGGATATATTGAGCATCTGAAGGAGGAAAATAAGTCTCCGTCCACAGTTTCCAGGAATATCGCTTCATTGAAGCTTTTTTTTACATTTGCATTTCAGAAAGGACATATTTTCAACAATCCTGCTGAAGGACTGAAAGCGCCGAAGGTGATCCGTAAGACGCCCAAGGTCGTTGATGATGGTGATATTTCCAAGCTGCTCGATGCGCCGGACGTTTCGACGCTCCGTGGGATACGTGATAAGGCGATGCTGGATCTGCTCATGTCCACGGGTATGCGGGTCTCTGAACTGATCGGTCTGCACAGGTCAGACATCAACTTCAGAAAGAAGACCGTACGGATCACCGGATCCGGCGACCGCGAGCGGAAGGTTCCGGTCGACGCCCGTACGATCGGAAGTCTGCAGGATTATGATCTGATTGCGAGAAACCAACTGATCGGCAGCAAAGAGGACGGGGACATCTTTTTTGTCAGCTGCCAGGGCGAACAGATGACGCGCCAGGGGTTCTGGAAGAATCTCCGCAAGTACGGCAAGGAAGCCGGGATCGAGCAGGAGATCACGCCGCATATGCTTCGACACAGCTTCGCGGTTTATTCGCTCCGTAAGGGCGAAGATATCCATGTGCTGCAGAGCATCATGGGACACAGCGATATTGCATCTACGAATGAATACAACGCGCTCCTGTAAAGGGGCGCGTTGCTGTGTGCCGGGGTGTCTGAATGATGCTAATGAGACGAAGCACGGACTATGCATCCGGCGTGAAATCAATACTGCTTGATCCGGTCGTCCTCACTCTCGCCGGTCTTTGTAAGCGAGCGGATCTCCACAAAATAGGAGACTCCGTTTTCCATCTTGACTTCGATGCGGTCGCCTACGCGGTGACCCATGAGCGCGGAGCCTAAAGGGGACTCGTTAGAGATCAGGCCTTTGCGGGAATCGGAGCGGATGGAAGTGACGATCCGGTAGGTCTCGACGATGTCGTCTTCTTCAAACCACACATCGACGGTGTTGTTCATGCCGACACGGGACTCATCGGTCTCTTCTTCAATAACGGTGGCAAAGCGAAGGACCTTTTCCATATATCGGATACGGCTGTTATTGATGTTGTTGTCACGTTTTGCAGCGTAATACTCAAAGTTTTCCGAGAGGTCGCCCATGGCGCGTGCCTCCTTGAGCGCTTTCAGTGTAGCGGGACGCACGACCATTTTGCGGTGCTCGATCTCTGCTTCGATCCTTGCGACATCGGCTTTGGTGAGCTGTTCGGAACCGTGTATGCTCATAGAAGATCATCTCCTTCTTTTATGTTCAATCTTCGGATATTTTATATAAATTCGTTGAAAAAGTAAATCCCCCGTTGTACAATGCAGTTTTAACTGACCAATCCCTGATTTCCGCCGGATTTCCGGCAGGAGAGAATATGTACTCCAGAACCAGACATTCTCATGAAATAGATATGCTTCACGGGCCGCTGCTGCCGAAGATCATCATGTTTTCGCTGCCGCTGGCACTGAGCAATGCCCTTCAGCTTCTGTTCAATGCGGCTGATGTTATTATTGTCGGCCGTTATGCGGGTTCGGCAGCTCTGGCAGCGGTCGGCGCGACGACCGTGCTCGTAAACCTGCTCGTCAATTTCTTCATCGGTATATCGATGGGCGCGAATATATTTTTCGCGTCCGGATATGCAGCCGGAAAGAAAGAACAGGTTTCAAGAGGCGTACATACGGCGGTCGTCTTTTCCGCGCTTTCCGGAATCGGCTTCGCCGTGGCGGGGATCCTCGGGGCGGATTTTATTCTCCGGCAGATGCAGACGCCTGCAGAAATCGCACCAATGTCTGCCGCGTACTTCAGGATCTATCTCATCGGCCTTCCGGCCATCATAACATATAACTTCGGATCGGCAGCTCTGCGCTCCATGGGAGATACGCAGCGGCCGATGTATTATCTGCTTTTTTCGGGCATCCTCAATGTTATCCTGAACCTCATCACCGTGATCGGCATGCAGATGGGAGTTGCGGGCGTGGCCATCGCTACGACTGCTTCCAACTATGTTTCCGCATTTCTGGTGGTACGCGCGCTCGCAATGGAGGAGTCCTGCTTCCGCCTTGATCCGCGGCAGCTTCGGATCGATCCGAAAGTGCTGAAGGAGATGCTTCGACTGGGCATTCCCTCAGGTATCCAGAGCAGTATGTTCGGTATCGCGAATGTACTGATCCAGTCATCGATCAATGGTTTCGGCGCGGCATACATTGCAGGAAATGCGACCTCCGTCAATATCGAGGGCTTCATTCTGACCGTGATCAATGCCTTTTCCGCGGCGGGTCTTACCTTCGGCAGCCAGAATGTCGGCGCCCGGCTTTATAAGCGCGCGGACCAGGTGTTCAGAACGGTCCTTGCCAGCGGGATCCCGGTCACGTTTGTCATCGGTGTACTGATGGCGGTATTCCGTGTACAGCTCGTTTCCATCTATAACAGTGAGCCTGCCGTGATTGCGGTGGGAGGCATGCGCATCCTCGCTATGCTTCCGCTTTACTGGCTGGAGGTCGTCATGAACGGGTACAGTTCCGCCATGCGTTCCCTCGGACACACTATGGAGCCGATGCTCATTGCGATCGTCAGCATTTGCATCTTCCGTATCATCTATCTTCATACTGTGTTTGCCATGTCGCCGACATATGAGACACTGCTCCTGATCTGGCCGGTCAGCTGGGTATTGTCTATCGTGGCGAGCATCGTGGTATACAGGAGGATCAGAAGACGATATCCGGCGGAAGATGCGGCAGCGGCTTAAAACTGTCAACGGGCCTGCATTGCCCTGTATGGCTGTATATGAAAAGACTTCTCGTATGCCGGTGAATAGATGCATTTTGATCTGATTTCTGTTATAATAGATTCATTATACACATGTCCGATCCAAGGAGGATAAATCATGAGTGAGCGTAATCTGACTCTGCTGACGGATCTCTATGAGCTGACGATGATGCAGGGTTATTTTAAAGAAGAAGAAAAGAATGTCAATGTCATCTTCGATATGTTCTACCGCAGAAACCCGGACGGCAACGGCTTCGCGATCTGCTGCGGCTTAGAGCAGGTGATCGAACTGATCGAAAACTTCCATTTTGCGGAAGAGGATATCGCTTATCTTGCCTCGCTGAAGATGTTCGATCAGGACTTTCTCGATTATCTTCGTGATTTCCGCTTCACCGGTGACATCTACGCGATCCCCGAGGGCAACGTCATGTTCCCGAGAGAACCGGTCGTCAAGGTCAAGGCTCCGATCATGCAGGCGCAGCTCATTGAAACGGCGCTCCTCAATATCATCAACCATCAGTCACTGATCGCGACCAAGGCTTCCCGTGTCGTGCATGCGGCCAAGGGCGACGGCGTCATGGAGTTCGGCCTCAGAAGGGCGCAGGGTCCGGATGCGGGCATTTACGGCGCAAGGGCGGCTGTGATCGCCGGCTGTGTCGGTACGTCCAATGTTCTCGCCGGTCAGATGTTTGATATCCCCGTTCTCGGCACCCATGCGCACAGCTGGATCATGTCCTTTGAGAATGAGATCGACGCGTTCCGTGCTTACGCAAGGATCTATCCCGATAACTGCCTGCTGCTGATCGATACCTACGATACCCTGCGTTCCGGCCTTCCCAATGCCATCCAGGTGTTCAAGGAGCTTCGTGACGCGGGCATTACGCCGAAGAAATATGGCATCCGTATGGACTCCGGTGACCTTGCTTATCTTTCCAAGCAGGTAAAGCGCGCCTTTACTGAGGCGGGCTTCATGGATCCTGTTATTTCCGCGTCCAACGACCTCGATGAGAACCTGATCGCTTCCCTGAAGGCGCAGGGCGCTACGATCAACAGCTGGGGCGTCGGCACGAACCTGATCACGTCCAAGGATACGCCTGCATTCGGCGGCGTTTATAAGCTTGCGGCGATCGAAGACAAGAAGACGGGTGAAATGATCCCGAAGATCAAGATCTCCGAAAACTCCGAAAAGGTCACAAATCCGGGCGACAAGGTCATCTATCGTATTTATAATAAAGAATCCGGAAAGATCTTCGCGGACCTGATTGCTCTTGCGGATGAAAAGTACGATCTGAACGATGACCTGCTGCTCTTTGACCCGGTGGAGCCGTGGAAGAAGACCCTGATGAAGGCCGGTACCTACACTATGAAGGAACTAATGATCCCGGTCTTTAAGGACGGTGTCTGTGTCTATAAAGACCGTCCGACCGTTAAGCAGCTCCAGAAGATCTGTGCCGAGGATGTCGCGACGCTTTGGGAGGAGTCCAGGCGTCTCGTCAATCCGCATGAGGTACACGTCGACCTTTCAAGGCCGCTATATGACCTTAAGCAGGAACTGCTGGACAGGTACCATAAGGTATGATCGCTTACACGGTGCAGAGAGTCGCTGATGCTCCGGTCTGACGCTGCGCGTCCGGCATACGCTCAGCTGTTTGCCCGGCCTATGACCGCCCTCGTGTTCCCCCTGACGGGGGCCAGAGGATCGGTCAGTACGGCCGTTCTTCACAGCCTGACCGTTGCCTGAATGCTTGCGTCACAGTCGCATCCGCCGCTCCCTGCACCGTTTCTGATGATTTAAGCCCCCATGCAGTCGTAACTGCAGGCAGAGATTTAATTGTACAAAGTATAAGTTGCTTCATAGCAGCGTATATGTTATAATACTCGTTTGTCTAAGGTTGGCGCATTATGCGTTCAGCCTTTAAGGTATGTTCACAATACACCAGTACTCAGAGGAGGAATGAGAATGGCGCTTTACAGTAAAGTAGATACCTCGATGAATTTCGTGGGACGCGAGAGAGAAGTTGAAAAGTTCTGGAAGGACAATGATATTTTCCAGAAGTCCATTACCGAGCATGAGGGAGACCCCAGCTACGTGTTCTATGACGGACCGCCGACTGCAAACGGCAAACCGCATATCGGACATGTTCTTACCAGATGTATCAAGGATCTGATCCCGCGTTATCAGACCATGAAGGGCAAGATGGTTCCGCGTAAGGCCGGATGGGATACCCACGGCCTCCCGGTCGAGCTTGAAGTCGAGAAGCAGATCGGCATTAACGGCAAGGACCAGATCGAGGCATATGGCATTGCCCCCTTTGTTGAGCTGTGTAAGGAAAATGTATGGAAGTATAAGGGAATGTGGGAGGATTTCTCCTTTACCGTCGGTTTCTGGGCGGATATGGAGCATCCCTATGTTACCTATTATGACGATTATATCGAGTCGGAGTTCTGGGCACTGAAGGAGATCTGGAAGAAGGGTCTGCTTTACAAGGGCTTTAAGATCGTTCCGTACTGCCCGCGCTGCGGCACCCCGCTTTCTTCTCATGAAGTTGCGCAGGGCTATAAGGATATTAAGGAACGTTCCGCGATCGTCCGTTTCAAGGCCAAGGGAGAGGATGCTTATTTCCTCGCATGGACCACGACTCCGTGGACGCTGCCGTCCAACGTAGGTCTTTGCGTGAACCCGGATGAGACCTATGTCAAGGTCAAGGCTTCCGACGGTTATACCTACTATATGGCAGAGGCTCTCTGCGACAAGGTACTCGGCGAGGGCTATGAGATCCTTGAGCGCATGCCCGGATCCGCTCTGGAGTATAAAGAGTATGAGCCGAACTTCATGCGTGCCGCCGAGATCGCGGAAAAGCAGCATAAGAAGGCGCATTTCGTACAGGTTGACAGCTATGTTACCATGACCGACGGTACCGGTATCGTTCATACCGCTCCGGCATTCGGTGAAGACGACGCCCGTGTCGGACGTAAGTATGATATGCCGTTTGTACAGCTGGTTGACGGCAAGGGCAACATGACCGACGGTGAGGAGTGGGACGGCATCTTCGTAAAGAAGGCTGACCCGATGGTGCTTAAGAACCTGGAGTCCAGAGGCCTTCTGTTTGACGCGCCTGTCTTTGAGCACAGCTATCCGCACTGCTGGCGCTGCAACACGCCGCTTCTTTACTATGCGCGTGAGTCCTGGTATATCGGCATGAGCCAGGTCAAGGATGACCTGATCCGCAACAATAACACCATCAACTGGATCCCGGAGTCGATCGGTAAGGGCCGTTTCGGCGAGTGGATCGCAAACGTTCAGGACTGGGCGCTTTCCCGTAACCGTTACTGGGGCACCCCGCTTCCGGTATGGGAGTGTGAGTGCGGCAAGCGCGAGTGCATCGGTTCAAGAGCGGAGCTCAAAGAGAAGAGCCCGAACTACAACGAGGTTCTTGAAGAACTGAAGAAGGCCGGAGATAAGGGCTGGAGCGGCGACAACATTGAACTGCATCGCCCGTATATCGATAAGGTATATATCACCTGCCCGGACTGCGGAAAGCCCATGAAGCGTATTCCGGACGTTATCGACTGCTGGTTCGACTCCGGAGCGATGCCGTTTGCACAGCATCACTATCCGTTTGAAAATAAGGAACTGTTCGAGAAGGAATTCCCGGCACAGTTTATTTCCGAAGCTGTCGACCAGACAAGAGGCTGGTTCTACAGCCTGCTTGCCGAGTCCACCCTGCTCTTTAACAAGGCACCTTACGAGAACGTCATCGTTCTCGGCCATGTCCAGGATGAGAACGGACAGAAGATGTCCAAGTCCAAGGGCAATGCAGTCGATCCGGTCGATGCTCTTAACGAGTTCGGCGCGGACGCAATCCGCTGGTATTTCTATACCAACTCCGCACCGTGGCTGCCGAACCGTTTCTACGGCAAGGCGGTAACGGAGGGACAGCGTAAGTTCCTCGGAACGCTGTGGAACACCTACGCGTTCTATATCCTGTACGCCAACATTGACGGATTCGATCCGACGAAGTACACGCTCGATACCGAGAGCCTGACGGTTATGGACCGCTGGATCCTTTCCAAGATGCAGTCCATGATCCGCTCCGTAGATAAGAACATGGCAGCGTATAAGATCCCCGAGGCCTGCATGGCACTGGAGGAGTTTGTAGATGACCTTTCCAACTGGTATGTCCGCCGCAGCCGTGAGCGTTTCTGGAAGAAGGGTATGGAGCAGGACAAGATCAACGCGTACATGACGCTCTACACTGCTCTGTATAACACGATCCTCTGCGCCGCACCGTTCATCCCGTTTATGACGGACGCGATCTACCAGAACATGATCCGCTCTGTTGATCAGACCGCGAAGGAATCTGTACATCTTTGCAGCTTCCCGGTCTGCGATGAGTCCCAGATCGATCCGGAGCTTGAAAAGGCTATGGATGAGGTCCTCAACGTTGTCATCCTCGGACGTGCGGCCCGTAACGCTTCCGGTCTCAAGAACCGCCAGCCGATCGGCGCGATGTTTGTCCGCACGGATAAGGAAGAGAAGCTGGAGCAGTTTTACGTGGACATCATCGAAGACGAGCTCAATGTTAAGAAGGTTGAGTTCCGTGACGATGTCAGTGAGTTTACCGCCTATACCTTCAAGCCGCAGCTGAAGACCGTAGGTCCGAAGTACGGTAAGAACCTTGGCTTTATCCGCAAGACGCTCAGCGAGATCGACGGCGGCAAAGCGATGGCTGAACTGAACGCGGAAGGCGCTCTGAAGTTCACCGCTCCGGATGGCACCGAGATCGAACTTGGCAGGGATGATCTGCTGATCGATTCCGCAAAGAAGGACGGTTATGTGACCGAAGAGGATATGCACACCACTGTTGTCCTGGATACCAATCTCTCCGAGGAGCTTGTAAATGAGGGCTTTATGCGTGAGATCGTATCCAAGGTTCAGACCATGCGTAAGGAAGCAGGTTTCGAAGTGACAGATCACATCGAGATCAGCTATGAAGGATCCAAGGTCCTCTATGATGTCATCGATCAGTTCAGTGACTCCATCATGCATGACTGCCTTGCCGACAAACTCGAGCAGACGGAGCCTTACGGCTACACCAAGAGCTGGGAGATCAACGGCGAGATCATGGAGATCGGCGTACAGAAGATTTGATTTGCTAATTTTTTATAAAGAAGATGATTTAAATGACCAAGATCGATGTTATTTCCGGCTTCCTCGGAGCCG
>JAFTBX010000145.1 GCA_017455005.1 Lachnospiraceae bacterium
CCATGTCCGCTTTGCGGGGGATGTGGCAGCGATCGTCGTTGCCGATACTGAGAAAAATGCTGAAAAGGCGCTGAAACTCCTGAAGATAGAATACGATGTCCTTCCTGCCGTGATGGACTATCATACGGCAAAGGACAATGAGATACTGGTGCACCCGGAGGCAAACTGGGAGTCCCTTGCCAATGTCGGCGCGGACAACAAGCGCAATCTCTGCGCCCATGCAGAATGCGGCGAGGGCGACATCGAGGGCGTCTTAAAGGATTGTGACATCGTCATTGACGAAGTATATCATACCAAGGCAGTACAGCAGACCATGATGGAGACCTTCCGGACCTGGGCGTCGATCGATCCTTACGGGAGGCTCGACATCGTCAGCTCGACGCAGATCGTCTTTCACGCACGGCGCATCATCGCGAACGCGCTGCATATCCCGAAGTCGCAGGTACGTGTGCGCAAGCCCAGGATCGGCGGCGGATTCGGCGCGAAGCAGACGGCGGTCTCGGAAGTCTATCCGGCATTTGTGACCTGGATGCTCAAAAAGCCGTCCCGCCTGGTCTTTACGAGAGAGGAGACCCAGACCGCTTCCTCGCCGCGCCACGAGATGGAGATGCATGTGCGTCTCGGCGCGATGAAGGACGGCACGATCCGCGGTATTGATCTTTATACGATCTCAAATACCGGCGCATACGGCGAGCACGGACCGACAACCGTCGGCCTTTCCGGACACAAGTCCATCCCGCTTTACGGAAGCTGTGAGGCCTTCCGTTTCGTGGATGACGTAGTCTATACCAACCATATGTCCGCCGGCGCATACCGCGGTTACGGCGCGACACAGGGCATCTTCGCGGTGGAGACCGCGGTCAACGAACTCGCGGCAAAGCTCGGCATGGATCCGATAAAGCTGCGCCTTCAGAACATCGTCCATGAGGGCGAGCGTATGATGGGCTACTATGGGGAGACGGCTACGAGCTGCCATCTGGAGCAGTGTGTGGAAAAGGTCCGCGAGATGATCGGCTGGGACGAGTACTACCCGCGCAGGGTCATGCCGGACGGCAAGGTCCGAAGCGTCGGTATCGGTATGTCCATGCAGGGCTCGGGCATCAGCTCCGTGGACGTCGGAAGCGCGACTTTACGCCTGCAGGATGACGGAACCTACATCCTGCGTATCGCGGCTGCGGATATGGGCACGGGCTGTGACACGACGCTTTCGCAGATCGCGGCAGAGGTCCTGGAGTGTGACCTTGACGACATCACGGTCTACGGCGGCGACACGGATACCTCGCCTTACGATTCGGGATCCTATGCGTCCAGTACCGCGTATGTCACCGGCAAGGCGGTGGAGCGCGCCGCATGGAAGCTGAGAGAAAAGATCTGTGAGATGGGCGCGCAGAAACTGGGCCTCCTCCCGGGGCAGGTCGCATTTGACGGTAAAGAAGTATATCAACTCGGTCAGACGATGGACGGCATCATGCCGTACGCTAAAGATGAAGCGCGTTCGATCCAGCAGAAGGCAATGTCGGAGATCCGTAAAAAGAAGCTGGCCGCGGCGGTAAATCCACTCAGGATCTCGCTGCAGGCGGTCGCTGCGGCGTCCCAGGCCTACAGCAACCTGGCCCTTGAAGTGTCTGAGAGCAACTCTTCCAAGACTTCGCCGCCGCCGTTTATGGCAGGCGCGGCGCTGACGGAGATAGATCCGGGAACCGGCGAGACAAAGGTCTTACGCTTTTGCGGATGTGTCGACTGCGGAACCCCGCTCAATCCGAACCTTACGAGGGTACAGACCGAGGGCGGCGTGCTGCAGGGTATCGGCATGGCGCTGACAGAGGATATCAATTATAACGCAGCGGGAAGACCGAGAGAAAACTCGCTGATGCAGTACCATATCCCGGCGCGAACAGATGTCGGTGAGATCGAGATCGCTTTCGATCCGAGCTATGAGGCACTCGGCCCCTACGGCGCGAAATCGATCGGTGAGGTCGTCATCAACTCTTCGGCACCGGCGATCGTAGGTGCTGTCATGAACGCGACCGGAAAGGTCTTTCGTGAGCTCCCGGTCACCCCGGAAAAGATCGTAATGAAATAAAAGACGCCCGGCCTGCTGCGATATGCGGCAGGCCGGAGCGGTATGATAAAGAATTATGGTCATGGATATGATTACGGTGACTGGCAGACCGTGACGAGAGGCAGTGCGAGAGATGCTTCAAAGCGCCGGGCATAGTCCTGAACTGCTGAACAGTTGTTCATATCATCCGTGCCTGCTCTGGAAAGAAACAGGCAGCAGATGTCTGCGAGCTTTTCGCGGTCGATGTGCGCCGCAGCAAGCTCCGGGGTAAGCAGTGATTCCGGGGTAAGCTGTGTGCCGGAATCCAAGTGCGCGTTCATCTGCGCACAGAAAAGCTCCGGCCGATGGACCACATCGCGGACCGGCTGCATCAGACCGAAGGCGCCGGCCACATAGATGGTCCGGACCGCTTCCGGCGGAATCACCGGTTCGTGGCCTGCATGTGCCTTAAAGGGGCGATGGCGGCTGCCGTCCGCTTCCACGAAGATGTAATCGGCAAGCTCCGAAAGCTTCGAGAAGGAGAGCCGGGGAGCAGTGTATTTGATCGTGTCATTTTGAGCGGACACTTCGGGCGTTCCGACGCAGATGACGGGGGAGCCTTCCAGCGATTCCTGAATACGCCTGATGACTGCATCTGTTTTGCGGACATCGTCCGTGGAGTCCGTGGGTGTATATGGCAGTGTCTCTATGCAGGGATACTCCCGGAAGGGAAGGACATGCGTACTGGTGCAGAGGATGATCTTCGGAAAGCTTCTGCCAATGCTGCCGGAACGGGAGGCTAACTCCACTGCCAGAAGCCTGAGCAGAGTGGTTTTGCCTCCGCCACCGATGACAGCCGTGACGCCGGGGCTGACGCCGAGGGCGTCAGCAAGCGAAACAGATCGGCCGATGTGATCTTGGCAGGGCAGGGTATACTCCCGGATCGTTATGGATTGTTCGGAAGGCAGATTTTTCATGAGACCATTGTACACGGAAATATGAAAAACCGCAATTGTTAAATAAAAATATTATTTTGTGAGTATAAAAATTATTATATATGTGATATACTGAATTACAAATAAATTCAGGAGATCAGGAGGAATCGTTATGCAGTTAGACGCCAGAGGCAAGGCATGCCCGATGCCGGTCGTTCTCGCAATCAAGGAACTGGAGAAGATGAATAACGGCGAAGTACTGGAGGTGCTCGTCGATAATGACGCGGCAGTCGGCAATCTCACACGCATGGCAGCCGGAAAGGGCGCAAGCGCCGAAGCAGTGAAAGCGGGAGACGACTGGTGCGTCTCGATCGTAAAAGGCGGTGTGCAGGCGGCATCAGGAGCTGCCAATGCAGGCGCCCTGGCAGGAGCCGCGGGAAGCGGTCCGGCGGACGGCGGATGTGCTCCGATGTACGTGAAGGATAAGGGCAGTCTTGTGATCGCGATCGGCGCGGACCATATGGGCGAGGGCGATGAAAAGCTCGGAAAGATCCTGATGAAGAGTTATCTCTTCTCGCTGACGCAGCAGGAAGAGCTTCCGACACAGCTGATCTTTTTTAACGGCGGCGTAAAGCTTACGACCGAGGGCAGTGAATCCCTCAAGGATATTCAGGAGCTTTCCGGACGAGGCGTTGAGGTCTTCAGCTGCGGAACCTGCCTTGATTTTTACGGATTAAAAGAAAAGCTGCAGGTCGGAGGCATTACCAACATGTACGCGATCGCGGAGGCGATGCAGAACGCGGACCGGCTGGTTCGTCTTTGATCATATGATCTACATGAATCATGCGGCAACTTCATATAGGCGGCCGCCCTGCGTCGCAGAGGCAGTTATAAATGCGCTTTCCTCCATGGGAAACGAATACCGCGGGACTTCCGTCGGGGAAATGACGACGGCCCGGACGATCTACGGGTGCAGGCAGGAACTGGCCCGGCTTTTCGGCTTTTCCCATCCGGAACGGGTCGTCCTTACGGCCAATGCTACCACAGCTATGAACATGGCTCTTTTCGGGATACTTCATCCCGGGGACGAGGTGATCGCCACGGACTGGGACCATAACTGCGTCTTAAGACCGCTTCATGTCCTCGAAAAGCGGGGCGTACAGGTGAATTACTGGCGCACGGACCGGGACGGCAGGCTTCACACGGACGAACTGAAGAAGCTTCTGGAAGCACAGGCGGACCGGGAAGAAGACGGCGGTTTTGATGACTGTACACCGCAGAAGGTACTCGTATGCACGCATGCGTCGAACCTTACGGGAAGGATCCTGGACCTTGCGGCAGTCTCTGTGCTCGCGAAGCAATATAGCTGGAAACTCATCGTGGATGCCTCCCAGACCGCAGGCGCCTATCCGATCGATATGGATAATACGGGGATCGACGTCCTGGTATTTACCGGACATAAGTCCCTGATGGGACCGCAGGGAACCGGCGGCATGTGCGTGGCGGAGGACGTGGAGATCCGCCCGCTCATCAGCGGCGGCACCGGATTTCGCTCCTATGAGCCGGCACAGCCGGAAGCGTATCCTGCGCATCTTGAGGCAGGCACGCAAAACGGTCATGGGATCGCAGGGCTTGGGGCTGCGGTCGGATATATCCTGGAGCAGGATCCCGCGAGGATCCATCTGCGGGAGATGGAACTGACCGTACAGTTTCTCGAAGGAATCCGGGATATCCCGGGGATCAGGATCTACGGATGGGACCTGAACGGGGAATGCGCGGACGCCGCTGCACATCCAAAAGGCAAGAATTATATATCCGAAGAACACACGCCGGTCGTTCCACTCAACTTAAGAGACATTCCTTCGGAGGATATCGCGGATATCCTTTCGGAGCGATACGGCATCGCTGTCCGTGCAGGTGCGCACTGCGCGCCGCGGATGCATATGGCGCTCGGGACAAAAAACCAGGGCGCAGTACGGTTTTCCTTCGGATACTTCAACACGGAAGAAGAGATCGACGCGGCGGTCACAGCCCTTCGGGAGATCGCTTCGGAAATATAAGTAATTGCGGTGCTGCATCCGGGCAGGGCGCGGCAGGGAAAATGAAACAATATCTCGTCATTACATTTGCATCGACCTATGACGCCATGGCGGCGGAAGCGGTCTGTCAGGAGCGCGGCGTTCCCGGAAGGATCATACCGCTGCCGCCGGATATCCATGCGGACTGCGGCCTGGCGTGGCGTATGCCGCCGGAGTCCGAACCTCAATTCGACGCGGCGTTAAGAGCAGAGAAAGCCGCCGGCAGCAGGGCGTTCCGGACAGATGGAAGATACCTGAGGGAATTCAGGTACTGAGTGGGTCGATAGGTTTACATAATACATATAGCCGAAATACCGCGTCGGCGGGACTTAAACGGCGAAAAGGAACAGATAATGCTGATACTGATTCGCGGTGCCGGGGATATCGCCTCCGGGATCGCACTGAGACTATATAGGGCCGGAATGGACGTCGTTATGACGGAGATCCCGCATCCGACTTCGATCCGGCGCACGGTATGCTTTTCAGAAGCCCTCCGAAAGGGGGAAGAGATCCTCGTGGAGGATGTGGCAGCCGTGCCGGTAAAAGCGCGGCTTGAAAGCGCGGAAGGGCAGTCATATCCCGGGAAGGATATGAGTGCGAGTGCCTTTATCGATGAGATCCGGGGCATCCTCGCCCAAAGGAAGATCGCGGTGGTCGAAGACCCGGACGCAAAGACCAGGAGACTTCTTCATCCGGACGCGATCGTGGACGCGATCCTGGCCAAGCGCAACCTCGGTACGAAGATGACGGACGCGCCCGTGGTGGTGGCGGTCGGCCCCGGCTTTACGGCAGGTATGGACTGCCACGCCGTAGTCGAGACCAAGCGCGGACATACGCTCGGACGAGTCATCTATGAAGGTTCCCCGATCCCCAACACAGGTATCCCGGGCAATATCGGCGGATATACCGTGGAACGGGTGCTGAGAGCGCCGGCAGACGGCATTTTCAGAACGATCCATGAGATTGGGGATCATGTGGAAGCAGGCGAGGCTGCAGCCTATGTGGAGACTGCTTTAAGCAGACAAGGCGCTTCGGACCGGGACCCGTCAGGAATATCAGCGGTGGAAGCCGAAGCAATCCCAGAGGCCGGCGAAAGGCTTCCGGTCATCTGTGAGATCAGCGGCGTGCTCCGGGGACTTCTCCCGGACGGGACGCGGGTGACAAAGGATATGAAGAGCGGAGACGTGGATCCCCGCGACGTGATGGAGAACTGCTATACCGCGTCAGACAAGGCGCTGGCTGTCGGAGGCGGCGTCCTGGAGGCTGTCTTAAGGCTTTCGGGAGTGCTGAGGCAGTCAGCTGAAAAGAGATAAAAACCGGCAGCGCAGGCTGCAAGGAAGATAAAAGAAATGACAGAACGATCTGAAGAAAGCATCAAACTGACCAAGCTCGCCGAGTGCGCGGGCTGCGGCGCCAAGGTGGGCGCCGGGGAGCTGGCGAAGCTTCTTGCGGACATCTCCGTCCTCAGGGATCCGAACCTGCTCGTGGGCTTTGATAAAAGCGATGACGCGGCGGTCTATAAGATCAACGACGATGTCGCCATGGTGCAGACGCTGGATTTCTTCCCGCCGATCGTAGACGATCCTTATGCTTTCGGCGCGATCGCTGCGGCAAACGCCCTTTCCGATATCTATGCGATGGGCGGCGAGCCGAAGACGGCCCTCAACATCATGGCAGTCCCGGAGGACATGCCGAAGGAACACGTCCACGAGATCTTAAAGGGCGGCTATGCGAAGGTGGCGGAGGCCGGCGCGGTCATTTGCGGCGGACACAGCATTTACGATAAGGAACCGAAGTACGGGCTATCCGTGACCGGCTTTGTGCACCCGGATAAGATCCTTACCAATGCAGGCGCGAGGCCGGGGGACCGGCTTATCTATACCAAGCGCCTCGGCATAGGGGTGCTTACCGCAGGCTGGAAGGCGGACATGCTTTCTGAGGAAACAAAGCAGGCCATGCAGGAACAGATGATGCTTCTTAACCGGGCGGCAAGGGACGTGATGCTAGGGTACCGTGTCCATGCCTGCACGGACGTGACCGGCTTCGGTATGCTCGGACATCTTCTGGAGATGGCAGAAGGTTCGGACACCGCGATCGAACTGGATACATCTGAAGTTGACATCATCCCGGAGGCGAAGGAACTCACACAGATGGGGATCCTTCCTGCAGGCATGTACCGCAACAGGCATTTTGCGGAAGAAAAAGTCGACCCCGGCCAGACGCCCGTCTGGCTGCAGGACCTGCTCTATGACCCGCAGACCTCGGGCGGTCTCATGATTGCCGTGGATCCTACGGACGCGGATGCGCTCATGGAAGAACTGAAAGCGGATCCGGGCGTGCAGTCACCGCAGTCCGTAGGATGTGTGACGGCTTATACCGGAGGCGCACGGATCAGGCTGATATGATATAAGGAGCATTTCATGAACCTCGAAGGAAGAGAACTATTTGAAAAGGCAGCGGAGCTGGAAAAGGAAGGGAAAGCCTTTATCATCTCGTCGATCGTAGATACCGAGGGTTCCACGCCGCGTAAGGGCGGGACGCACATGCTGGTGACCGCGGACGGAGAGAGCTTCGGAACCGTTGGCGGAGGTATCGTCGAGCACCGTGCGCTGGATTATTCCCTGCAGCTGCTGAAAGACCCCGGCCTGATGGAAAATTCCGAAACGAAGCGCTGCTTTACCTATGGTCTGCAGAAAGACGGAGATGCCGACGCGGTCTGCGGCGGCCGGGTGTCGGTTGCTTTTTGGCAGCAGCCGGCAGGAGCTGACGCAGATGAAGGCTTTTTTACAAAGCTGTGTGCACTTTATGATGAGCGCCGGATCGGCTGGCTTGTGGTCGACTGCAGAGAACAGGTAATGGCCAATGCCTACGCACATGGGGATGTTCCCGAGGAGTACAGCAAGTATACAGGACTGACACCGGCATCGAAAGACGGTATTTACACGGAACCGCTGATGGATGCGGAACGGGTGTTCCTGGTCGGCGGAGGACACGTCGGACAGGCGCTCGTGCCGGTGCTTCACGGCGTGGGGTTTAAGGTGACTGTCGTAGACGACCGCGAGTTCATCCTGCAGGATAGTCTGTTCCCGGATGCGGAAGAGGTCATCTGCTGCAGCTATGATGAACTGTCTCAGCATATCACCGTAACGGAAAAGGACTACATTGTTGTCACGACGCACGGTCACAAAGGCGACTTTGATTCGCTGCGCGCGGTACTGCCGATGCATCCGCGCTACCTGGGCTGCATCGGCAGTAAGAAAAAGGCGGCCTATATCAGGGAACGTCTCCGTGCATGCGGTTTTTCCGAAGAGGAGATCCTTTCGATACACTCACCGGTGGGACTGGAGATCGGCGCGGAAACCCCGCAGGAAATCGCAGTGAGCATCGCGGCGGAGATGATCGCCTGCCGCAGAATGGATGACAGGACAAACGCCGGTAAGGCGTTGACAGAAACATAAAGGTATATCAGGACCCTGCCCGGCAGATGATGCCGGACGGGGTCCTATGCCTTTTCAGCGGAAAATGCTGTTCTTTCGTCAAATTGCCCAGAAACCAAAAATATTTTTTGGCAGTTAGAACAAATTTATATCAGCCAGAGCTTACTCCATTGACAAAAAATAATTTAGCGATTATTATAAAAATATATTTTAGATAGAAAAAATATTTTTGATAAGAAAAGCGTAACAAACATGAAAGATCATTTGATTCGAAGATACAGTATGTTTTTGTGCGGCGTTATCATCTCGGCGTGCGGCATTGCTTTCGTGACGAGGGCAGGTCTCGGCACTTCCCCCGTATCCGGACTGCCGTTCGTGCTCAGCCTGATTACGGAGCCGTCCATGGGTGTCTATACCTTTATCTTCAACATGATCTATCTGGCGATGGAAGCGATGATCCGGCGCAGGTTCACATTTGTGGAAGCAATCCAGATCCTGATCGCCGTCTTTTTCAGTCTTTGCATCGATTTCTTTATGGCGATGATCCCGACCCGCTATGGAGGACCCTGGATGAGCTCGCTTGTTTATCTTCTGATCGGCTGTGCGGTCATGGCGTTCGGCATCTCCTTTGAGGTTATGGCGGACGTGATCATGCTGCCGGCGGAAGCGCTGGTACGTGCTATTTCCAACAAATATAACAGAGCCTTCGGCAACACCAAGGTCCTGTTCGATTCGACACTGACACTGATCGCGGTCGTCATCGCGCTGATCTCGTTCCATAAACTGAACGGTGTGAGAGAGGGCACGATCTTCAACGCGCTTGTCGTCGGTCAGCTGGTAAAACTGTATACGAAACTCCTGCAGCCGATGAAAAGGGCCTGGCTCGGAACCGAAGAGTAACCGAAGCACTAAGGAAAGAAGAACATGGCCGGTCATGATGAGGGCCGGAAGGATAAAAGAAGAGGAGAAGAACTATGAGTAAGGAAACCGGCAGCAGCACTCTATATGATTTTTACGGCGCATGTCCGCCGGTGGGTCAGCTGATTCCCTTGAGCCTGCAGCACGTACTGGCAGCCGTTGTCGGCGTCATTACGCCTGCCATTATCGTTTCGGGAGTCTGCGGCTTAAGTGACATGGAATCCACTATGATGATCCAGGCAGCACTGATCATGACCGCTGTGGCAACACTTTTGCAGCTCTTCCCGGTCTTTAACCGGATCGGTGCGGGGCTCCCGGTCATCATGGGAACAAGCTTTGCTTATGTACCGACGCTCCAGGCGATCGGCTCCCAGTTTGATCTTGCAACGATTTTCGGAGCGCAGATCGTGGGAGGTCTCGTTGCAATCTTCTTCGGTATCTTTGTGAAGTGGATCCGCAAACTTTTCCCGGATGTTGTTACCGGTACCGTTATCTTCACCATCGGTCTTTCACTTTACCCGACGGCGGTACGCTACATGGCGGGCGGCTCCGGAAGCGAGGGTTTCGGCGGACTGCAGAACTGGATCGTCGCGATCGTCACGTTCTCCGTTGTCTTTATCCTCAATCACTTCGCGAAGGGTATCTTCAAGCTCGGATCGCTGTTCTTCGGTATGATCGTTGGATATCTAGCGGCTTTGTGCTTTGGCATGGTAGATTTTTCGGCGCTTTCCGAAGTGACCGCCATCGTCAGCGTCCCGCGTTTCAATTACTTTGAAATCAAATTTGTGCCGGCAGCATGCGTATCGCTGGCAGTCGTCTATATCGTAAACTCCGTCCAGACCATCGGTGACCTGACATCTACGACCATGGGCGGTATGGACAGAGTTCCGACGGACAGGGAACTTTCCGGCGGCATTATCACCCAGGGCATCGTCAGTATCCTGGCATCGTTCTTCGGCGGCCTTCCGACCGCGTCCTACAGCCAGAACGTAGGTATCGTCACGGTCAACCGCGTCGTAAACCGCTTCGTATTCCTGCTCTCCGCGCTGATCCTGCTCGCGGCAGGCTTCATTCCGAAGCTTTCGGCACTGCTGACCACGATCCCGCAGAGCGTCATCGGCGGCGCAACGATCTCCGTATTCGCCGTCATTGCCATGACCGGTATCCGGATGTTCACAAAGGACGGCTTTGACACACGAAAGTCTACGATCGTCGGCCTTTCCGTAGCTCTTGGCGCAGGTATCACACAGGTCACGGGCTCCCTCGCAGGACCGGGCATGCCATCCTGGGTTGCGACAGTCTTCGGATCCTCATCCGTCGTCGTCTCCGCACTCCTTGCGATCGTACTCAACCTGATCCTTCCGAAGCATGAAGTGAAGAAAACGGCTTAAGATCAAATGTTATTAATCAGTCAGAGTCTCCCTTTCCAGGGAAATGTTGTCAGTTTTCAGCGCCCGCGCTCTCGGACTTGATCTCGTCCAGATAGCTGTAGAGAGTGTAGATCGAGATACCGAGGAACTTGCAGACCTTGGGACCGGACTTTGTGATCAGGAAAGCGCCGCTGTCGTTTAAGAAACGGACGGCCCGGATCTTGTCTTCCTTGGTCATGATGGCGACCGGTTTGCCGACGACCTTGACGCTCTGCTCCATGAGCTCTTCGAGAAGATCGGAGACGTTGCGGGAGATCGGTGCAGACTCGGCAGGCGCAGATTCCTGCGAAGTAAAGGAACGGATCTGCTCATCCAGCGCGAGCAGCATGGAGACATCGTAGTTGATGCCGAGGAGTCCGATGACGCGGTCCTGCGCGTCACGGATATAGATCGTCGTTGACTTTAAGATCTTGCCGTCGGCGGTGCGGGTCAGATAGGAGATACGGTCGTTTAAACGGCGCGGATCTTCCTTGAGGGACTCAAGCACGATGCGGGACGGACCGTCACCGACGGAACGTCCGGTGATATGGCCGTTTTCGATCGCGATGATCGAGTGCTCGTGATCCTCTGAGCGCAGGTCATGGACAACGACCTCACAGCTGGAGCCAAACTCGCCGGCGATCGCCTTGGCGACGCGGATGCTGAAATCAAAGTCTTTATTCTTTTTCATGTTTATTCACCTGCTTTATTGTTTATATTAAGTCAAGTGTAACAAGATAATTAAAATAATTCAATAATAAAAATCATTATTTTGGAGGAAATACTATGCTGCTGATCGCTAACGGAACCGTGATCACACTGAATCAGGATATGCCGCTGATCAATGACGGCGCGGTCGTCACCGAAGGAGAGAAGATCCTGGCGGTCGGCGGCGCGGCGGACCTGAAGGCCATGTATCCGCAGGCGGACTACGTCGACGCCCACGGCGGACTGATCATGCCGGGCTTCATCAACGTGCACACGCATATCTACTCCGGCCTGGCGAGGGGTCTTGCCATCGCAGGAAACGATCCGCAGACTTTTCTTGAGGTCCTTGAGGGCACCTGGTGGAATATCGACAGGCATCTTACGATGGACGGGACCAGAGCCTCCGCCTACGCGACGGTGCTTGACTGTATCCGAAACGGCGTAACGACGATCTTTGACCACCATGCGAGCTTTTGCGAGATCCCTGGGTCGCTCTTTGCGATCCGCGATGTTGTAAAGGAACTCGGCATCCGTTCCTGCCTCTGCTATGAGGTATCGGATCGGGACGGCGGGGAAAAGCTTGATCAGAGCATCAAGGAAAATGCCGACTTTGCCCGTTGGGCAGCAGCAGAGCAGGACGACATGATCAAAGCCATGTTCGGCGGACACGCGCTATTTACGCTTTCTGACAGCACCTTTGAAAAAATGGCTGAAGCCAACGACGGCCTCACCGGTTTCCACATCCATGTGGCGGAAGGTATGATCGATGTGGAAGACAGCCTCGCTAACTACGGCTGCCGCCCGGCGGAACGGCTCTATAAGCACGGCATCCTCGGGCCGAAGACCCTGCTCGGACACTGCATCCATCTTACTGACGATGAGCTCGACCTGATTCGCGATACGGATACGATGACCGTCAATAATCCCGGCTCCAACATGAATAACGCCGTCGGCTGCGCACCTGTCTTAAAGATGCTTGGAAAGGGGATCCTCACAGGCCTCGGAACAGATGCATTCACGCATGACATGCTGGAAAGCCTCAAGTGCGCGGTCATGATCCAGCGGCATGTGAGCGGGCTTCCCAATGTCGCGTTCGGAGAGGCACTTCGGATGCTGCTTACCAATAACCGCCTGATCGCCGGACGCTACTTTGAAAAACCGCTCGGCATCCTGAAGGAAGGCGCAGCCGCGGACATCATTGTCATGGATTATAAGCCCTTTACGCCGCTGTTGCCGGAAAACATCGGCGGCCATATGATGTTCGGTCTCGAGGGGAAGAACTGCCGGACAACCATCATCAACGGCAAAGTCCTCTATAAGGACAGGGAATTTGTCCTCGCGGATGAGGACAGGATCAACGCCTGGACCATGGAACAGAGCAAAAAGCTCTGGGGCGTGCTCAATCACAGAACGTATTGATTAAAACGATTTCCGAAATAAGTGCTGCAGGAAACGAAGCAGCCAGGGGGGAGGAATCATTATGTCAGAAGCATATCAGTTTGAAGTAAACGGCGTTATGCAGGAAACTTCGGAAGTAAAGCCGTTACTGCGTTATCTCAGGGAAGATCTGGGCCTTACAAGCGTCAAGGACGGCTGCAGCGAGGGTGCCTGCGGCACATGCACGATCGTCGTGGACGGCAGGGCCACCCGCTCCTGCATCCTGACGACGGCAAAGGCTGTCGGGAAGAAGATCCTCACGGTAGAAGGCCTTCCGGAAAGGGAGAAAGAGATCTTTGTCTATGCCTTCGGTAAGGCGGGCGCCGTACAGTGCGGTTTCTGTATCCCGGGTATGGTCATGAGCGCGAAGGCGCTGCTGGATGTTGATCCCGACCCCACGGTTGTTGATGTGAAAAAGGCGATCCGCGGCAATATCTGCCGCTGCACGGGCTATAAAAAGATCATCGACGGGATCCTGCTTGCCGGAAAGCTCCTTCGGGGTGAGGAGACCATGGAAACAGGTCTTGAGCAGGGGGCAAACGGCCACGGCTACGGCGTCGGGGACTCCGCGTTCCGTAACGACGTGCGCGCCAAAGTCCTCGGCACCGGCATCTACGCCGATGACGTCAGGATCGACGGAATGGTCCATGCGTCCGCGGTAAGAACGAAGTATCCGCGCGCACGCATCCTCGATATTCATACGGATGAAGCGCTTGCCATGGACGGCGTCATTGCGGTGCTGACCGCGGAGGATGTGCCGCATAACAAGGTCGGACACATTCAGCAGGACTGGGATGTCATGATCGCGAAGGGCAGCATTACCCGCTGCATGGGAGACGCGATCTGTCTCGTCGTGGCGGAAACGCCGGAGATCCTGGCGGCAGCGAAGGAAAAGATCGTCATCGATTATGAGGTACTTGAACCTGTCAGAAGCATCGCGGAGGCGATGGCGGAGAACGCACCGAAGGTCCACTCCGCAGGCAACCTGTGCGCGTCCCGCCATGTGACGAGGGGCGACGCAAAAGAAGCACTCGCAAACTCCAAATACATCGTTACAAGGAGCTATACCACGCCCTTTACCGAGCATGCCTTCATGGAGCCGGAGTGCGCGGTGGCCTTTCCCTATAAGGGTGGCGTCAAGGTTTTGAGCTCTGACCAGGGTGTCTATGATACCCGTCACGAGATCTCCATCATGCTCGGCTGGGAGCAGGAGAGGATCGTAGTGGAAAACTGCCTGGTTGGCGGCGGTTTCGGCGGCAAGGAAGACGTCTCCGTACAGCATCTCGCGGCGCTGGCGGCTCTGAAGGTCGGCCTTCCCGTGAAATGTAAGCTCACCCGCCAGGAGTCCATCAACTTCCATCCGAAGCGTCATGCCATGGAAGGCACCTTCACGCTCGGCTGTGACGAGAATGGTATCTTCACGGCACTGGACTGCGATATCTATTTTGATACCGGCGCGTACGCGTCGCTCTGCGGACCGGTCCTGGAGCGCGCCTGTACGCACTCGGTAGGCCCCTACCGCTATCAGAACACGGATATCCGCGGTTACGGATACTATACCAACAACCCGCCCGCAGGCGCGTTCCGTGGCTTTGGTGTATGTCAGTCGGAGTTCGCGCTGGAGATGAACATCAACCTGCTCGCGGAGATGGTCGGCATTTCGCCCTGGGAGATCCGTTACCGCAACGCCATCATCCCCGGTGAGCCGCTTCCGAACGGCCAGATCGCGGATCAGTCCACAGCCATGAAGGAATGCCTGCTGGCGGTTAAGGACGTCTATGAGGCGAACCGCTCGCATGCCGGCATTGCCTGCGCAATGAAAAACGCCGGCGTCGGCGTCGGCCTTCCCGATAAGGGCCGCGCGAAGATCCGTGTGGAAGAGGGCAGAGCAGTGCTCTATACGGCGGCGTCCGACATCGGCCAGGGCTGCCAGACGGTCTTCCTGCAGATGATGGTCAGCGGCACCGGCCTGAAGGCAGAGCAGGTCCGGATCGGCAGCGGCTCCACGGAGCTTGCGCCGGACTCCGGCACGACCTCCGGTTCCCGTCAGACGCTCATCACCGGTGAAGCGGTGAGAGAAGCGGCGGAACAGTTGAAAGAAGCGCTCAAAGAAGCAGGCAGTCTCGAAGCGCTCGAAGGAAAGGAATTCTTTGCGGAGTTCTTTGATCCGACCGACAAGCTCGGCGCGGATAAGCCTTTCCCGAAGAGCCACGTTGCCTACGGATACGCGGTGCATGTCATCGTTCTGGATGACGAGGGCAGAGTCACGGATCTTTATGCGGCACATGACTCCGGCAAGGTCGTAAATCCCGTATCCATCCAGGGACAAATCGAAGGCGGCGGCCTCATGGGCATGGGTTATGCTCTGACCGAGGATTTCCCGTTAAAGGACTGCGTCCCGCAGGCAAAGCTCGGTACCCTGGGACTCCTCCGCGCGGACCGGATCCCGGATATCCACGCGATCTACGTGGAGCGGGATACGCAGCTTCCGTTCGCCTACGGCGCAAAGGGCATCGGCGAGATCAGTTCGATCCCGACAGCACCCGCGGTCGCGGGCGCCTATTACGCCCTGGACGGCAAATTCCGTACGAAGCTGCCGCTCGATGATACTTATTATCGACCTGTAAAACGATAATTGCTGATGAAATATGCCACGGCAGGGCGTCGGCCCGCAGCAAGATTTTTGCTTCATTAGATATCCGTCAGAAGCGCAGCTTCGGCCCATAAAAGCAAAAATCGCAGCGGGGCGCTAAGCGCCAGTGGCGCTTGTCCAGCGCCGACCGAAGCGAAGCGCAGACGGTTTCCCTGCCGGGCATATTTCTCAGCTTAGAGAAATAAAATAATTTTTAGTAAAAATAAATATTTTGTTGACATTAAAATAATTTTGCCTTATACTGTATTTACAAATATACAAGGAGGCAGAATTATGAACGACATCAATGCAGCAGCTACGGTTCAGGCGGATTCCGAGTATTCACAGAATACCGTTCCTGAGAATGAGAGAAAGACCTACATCAGTCTGACGATCGTCTGGACGGGTTTCATCTTCGCGATCATCAGCATGATGGCGGGAGGAAGCCTGGCGATCGGTTTAAGCTTCAGGGATATCATCATTGTGAGCCTGATCGGCAACATTTTCCTCTGCGCGATCGCAATCGCGGTCAGCGTCATCGCGTGCCGCACGGGACTGACCTTTTCACTGCTCACGAAGTACAGCTTCGGATCCGGCGGTTCCAGAGTCGCTTCGATGTTCGTACCGATCTGCAATGTTGGATGGTATACGATCCAGTCTGCTTCCTACGGTCATTTTGTAGCCAGCATCTTCGGATTCGGTCCGACAGGTGAGGCCATCTGCATGATCCTGAGCGCGGTGCTGATGGGCATCTTCGCGTTCTACGGAGTGAAGGCGATCACGATCCTCGGATACATCGCGATCCCGGCGATCATCTTCCTTTCACTTGCGACCACGATTCGCTCTGCCGGCGTGCTTGGTACAGCCCAGGCCCTCTTCGCTTATCGTCCGGCAGCGCCGATCGGCATCGCGGCAGGCATCACGACGGTCATCGGCGCCTGGATCCTCTCCACGGCGACCTGCATTGCGGACATCATGCGCTACGCCAAGTCAGTTAAGACTGCAGTCGCGGCAGCGCTGACAGGACTTCTCGGCGGCAACATTCTCATGATCATCTGCGGCTCGATCGCAACGATCGCGATGAATAATTATGATCTTACGGCGATCCTGCTCGGATTCGGCCTCATCATCGCATCACTGATCCTGATGACGACCAACATCTTCACGACGAATGCGGCAAACCTTTACTCAACCGGACTGAACCTCGCGAATGCCTTCCCGAAGGTGGGCAGATCCAGACTGATGATCCTTCTGATCGGGATCTCCGCGGCGCTGACGCTGCTGAAGCCCTACGAGCTTGACTTCTTTTACACCTTCCTCAACATTCTCGGCAACGTGATCCCGCCGCTGGCAGGCATCATCATCGCGGACTACTACCTGATCCATAAGGGACACTACAGCGCTCTCGAAAAAACGGAGTTTGTGCAGTGGAACTGGATCCCGTGGATCAGCTGGGGCTTAAGCGCCCTGATCGTTTACTTCCTGCCCTGGGGCCTTCCGTCCATCAACGGACTGGTGCTTGGCGCAGTGTTCTATACGATCATGATGAGCGCAACAGGCAAGCAGGTGGCAATGCAGGTACAGGAGAGAGAAAGTGAGGCAGCGTGATGGAAAACAAAAACGTACAGAACACCACAAACACAAGCGCAAAGGCGCATGAACTGGTAAAATATAAGATAGCCGCAGGTATCGGCACGGTGATCATGGCAGTCGGGTCCTTCATGGCCTGTCTCAGCCTGAACCGGATGACTGCCAATGTAGGCAACGTGCTGCTGCTCGTCAGCATCGGCATCATGCTTTACGGCTTTTCGAAGTGGCAGCCGTGATAATACATGAAGGAGGTTCACATGAGCGACAGAATGCACCCGATCCCGTTTGAGGATCTTCTGAACTGGATCATAGCAGAGTATAGGAACCAGGGATCTGTCTTCGGATGCAGAAGCTTCTGGAAGGCAGAGAAAAACAGAGCGGGTGTACCGTTCTTCGGGCGGAAGCTCGAGAATCCGCTGGGACCGGCGGCAGGTCCGCATACGCAGCTTGCGCAGAACATCGTCGCGGGCTATGTGAGCGGCGGAAGGCTCTTTGAGCTGAAGACCGTGCAGATCCTGGACGGTGAGGACCTCCATGTAAACAAACCCTGTATCCTGGCAGAGGACGAGGGCTATAACTGTGAGTGGTCTACGGAACTGACCGTTCCGCAGGCGATGGAAGAGTATATCAAGGCATGGTTCCTTCTTCATTTCCTCGCTGCGGAATATGGCTTCGGGGCCCAGGACGGCTTCGCCTTCAATATGAGCGTCGGCTACGACTTAAAGGGCATCCAGAGCCCGAAGATCGATACCTTCATCGAGAGCATGAAGGATGCTTCCGGGACGGCGGTCTGGGAGGAGTGCAGGACAGTGCTCCGCAGACATTTACATGAGTTCGCGCATTTTTCCGCTTCGGAGCTCGACGCGGTCTCTCCGAGTATCAGCCCGAGCATCACCGTGTCCACGATGCACGGATGTCCTGCGGAGGATATCGAGAAGATCGTTGTTTACCTCCTGGAAGAAAAGGGACTCAACCTTTACTTAAAGTGCAACCCGACGCTGCTCGGTTATGATACCGTAAGAACCGCGCTTGACGCGCTCGGTTTTGACTACATTCAATTCAAGCATGCAAGCTTTGATCACGATCTCCAGTATCAGGATGCGATCCCCATGATCAGAAGGATCCGGGACAAGGCGGTTAAGCTCGGCAGAGGATTTGGCGTAAAGCTTACGAACACCTTCCCAGTGGATGTCCTTAAGGGAGAGCTTCCGGATGAGACCATGTACATGAGCGGAAGGACGCTCCTTCCCTTGAGCTTACGGGTCGCAGCGGCAATCGGCAGGGAGTTTGAAGGTAAGCTGCCGGTATCCTACTGCGGCGGCATCGACGCCTCCAATGTTAAGGAAGTCGCGGAAGCAGGCTTATGTCCGATCACGATCTGCACGGACCTCTTAAAGCCCGGCGGATACGGCAGACTCTGTAAGGCGGTCAATGCGCTGATGACAGGCGCTGATGCAGCTGCAGAAAGCACGTCTTCCAACGCATGCGATATGCCCGCTTACGCGCCGCAGCCGGAAGCGCTTGAAGCACTGGCGGCAAGGCTTTGCGGCAAGGCAAAGGAATCGAGAGTGATCCGCCGTCCGGGCAGTTATCCTGCAGGTGCTGCCTGCGCGAACTGCCGCATCGTATGCGGGAACTGTGAAAGCGTATGTCCGAACCGCGCGAATGTCATCCTGATGGTTGACGGCAAAAAGCAGATGCTCCATATCGACGGTATGTGCAACGAATGCGGAAACTGCGCGAGCTTCTGCGCGGATAAGACCGCCCCCTATCAGCATAAGCTGACCCTGTTCTGCTCACCGAAGGAGCTTGCGGAAAGTGCCAACAACGGCTTTGCGCCGCTGGATCCCGGCTGTGCCCGCTGGCAGGTGCGCTTTGGCGATAAGACAGAAGAGTACCTGGTGCCCGGACTTGGAAGCGGCGATGCTCCTCAGGCGTCATGTGACCTTCCGAAAGAGATCACCGATGTCATAGATACCGTCAGGACTTCATATCCCTGGCTGATCTACAACTGATAATGCTATATAAAAACGCTATTCCGGATGAAGTCGGGGATAGCGTTTTTTTGAGACTTTAGAGTTATAAAACCGTTTTTTTCTATATTCTAAAAGATTTTTTGAAAAACCTAAAAAATATTTGATTTTTCTCTTGACAGTCAAAAAAAATATGATATGATGTCATCAGAACATAAAAATATTCAGCAAACATAAAATAAATTTTGGAGGATGTTTGAAATGAAGATGGAATGGGTCACCAACAAGATGCCGAAGAGCGACGACCGCAACCTTCCGATCATGTCGAAGGAGAACGTAGCAAAGGCCAGAGCTTTTCATGAAAGTTTCCCGCAGTATACCGTAACTCCGCTGGCAGACTTAAAGGGTATGGCGGATTACCTGGGACTCGGCGGCGTATATGTCAAGGATGAGAGCTACCGCTTCGGTCTGGAAGCATTCAAAGTACTCGGCGGATCCTTCGCGATCGGCAACTACGTAGCACAGGAAGTCGGCAAGGATATCTCGGAAATGACCTATGACTACTTCATCTCCGACGAGCTGAAAGAGAAGCTCGGACAGTGCACCTTCTTCACCGCCACCGACGGCAACCACGGACGCGGCGTCGCCTGGGCAGCTAAGAAGCTTCGTCAGAAGGCAGTCGTACACATGCCGAAGGGAAGTACCCAGATGCGCTTCCAGAAGATCGTGGACGAGGGAGCAACCGTTACGATCGAAGAGCTCAACTACGATGACTGCGTAAGACTGGCAGCATCCGAGGCAGAGGCAACACCGCACGGCATCATGGTACAGGATACCGCATGGGAAGGCTATGAGAACGTACCGACCTGGATCATGCAGGGCTACGGCACTATGGCAAGCGAAGCAGCCGAGCAGATGAAGGCAGGCGGCGTTGAGCGCCCGACCCACGTATTCATCCAGGCAGGCGTCGGAAGCGTTACCTCCGCAGTTGTCGGATACTTCACCAACATGTTCCCGGACAATCCTCCAAAGTTTGTCGTACTTGAAGCTGCACCTGCAGCCTGCATCTACAAGGGAGCTGTCGCGGCAGACGGCGAGCACCGCATCTGTACCGGCGACCTTCAGACCATCATGGCGGGTCTTGCCTGCGGCGAGCCGAACATCCTCGGCTGGGACATCCTCAGAAACCACGCGGACGTCTTCATTTCCTGCCCCGACTGGACCACTGCAAGAGGCATGAGAATGCTGGCAGCACCGGTCAAGGGCGATCCGACCGTCGTATCCGGCGAGTCCGGAGCAGTCGGATTCGGCGCACTCGCGACCATCATGCTGGACGAGGAATACAGTGACCTGAAGGAACTCCTCGGCCTGAATGAGACGAGCCATGTACTGATGTTCTCCACAGAGGGAGACACAGACCCCGATTCTTATAAAAATGTTGTCTGGAACGGTGCCTACGCTAAGGACTGATCCCGGAAATAACAAAGATACATCATCAACATGACCGCCGGACACGGCAAATATCAGTCAGAAAGGCAGATCAGACGGTCACAGACGGCGGTCAGCCGGACAGTTAAAGGAGAAAGAAAATGGCACTCAATTACGAAGCAATCAAGGCAGCAGCAGAAAACTACAGAGCGGACATGAGCCGTTTCTTAAGAGCAATGATCTCTCATCCGAGCGAGAGCTGCGAGGAGAAGGAAGTCGTCGCATGCATTAAGGCAGAGATGGAAAAGCTCGGCTACGACAAGGTCGAAGTTGACGGCCTGGGCAATGTCATCGGTTGGATGGGCGAAGGCGACAAAATCATCGCGATCGACTCCCACATCGACACTGTCGGTATCGGCAATATCAATAACTGGACCCATGACCCGTACGAAGGCTATGAGACAGACGATATCATCTACGGCCGCGGCGGTTCCGACCAGGAAGGCGGCATGGCAAGCGCGGTCTACGGCACCAAGATCATGAAGGATCTGAACCTGATTCCCGAAGGATACAAGATCATGGTCGTCGGCTCCGTACAGGAAGAAGACTGTGACGGCATGTGCTGGCAGTACATCGTCAATAAGGACGGTATCCGTCCGGAATTCGTTATCTCCACCGAGCCGACCGACGGCGGCATTTACAGAGGACACAGAGGTCGTATGGAGATCCGCGTCGACGTCAAGGGCGTTTCCTGCCACGGCAGCGCACCGGAGCGCGGTGACAACGCGATCTACAAGATGGCGGACATCATCTCCGATGTCAGAGCCCTCAACAACAACGGCTGCACCGATTCCACATCGATCCCGGGCCTTGTAAAGATGCTGGATCCGAAGTTCAATCCGGACCACTATGAGGACGCAAGATTCCTCGGCCGCGGTACCTGCACCGTATCCCAGATCTTCTACACCTCCCCGAGCCGCTGCGCAGTTGCAGACTCCTGCGCGATCTCTATTGACCGCCGCATGACCGCAGGCGAGACCTGGGAGAGCTGCCTCGAAGAGATCCGTCAGCTTCCGAGCGTAAAGAAGTACGGTGATGACGTCGTCGTCTCCATGTACATGTACGACCGTCCGTCTTGGACCGGCGAGGTCTATGAGACCGAGTGCTACTTCCCGACCTGGATCAACAAGGAAAGCGCGGCACACGTCAAGGCACTTGCAGACGCACACAAGGCAATGTTCGGCGAGGAGCGCATCGGTTCTCCAAGTTCCATGTCCACCAGAGAGGGACGCCCGCTGATCGACAAGTGGACCTTCTCTACCAACGGAGTCGCGATCCAGGGCCGCTACGGCATCCCGTGCGTCGGTTTCGGACCGGGCGCTGAGAGCCAGGCACATGCACCGAACGAGATCACCTGGAAGAACGACCTCGTTACCTGTGCGGCTATGTACGCGGCAGCGATCCCGCTTTACCCGACCGAGGAGAAGAGTGATGACATCACCCAGTTCCGTGCCGGCAAGACCAACAACGATATCAAGTAACTAAAGCGAAATATAATCGAAAGCCTGATCAAGAATTATAAGGAGAACGACCATGGAAAAGAACCTTCAGTACTATATCGATAGACTCAACAAGCTGAACTTCAGGGAAATGTATGAAAACGACTTCTTCCTTACCTGGGAGAAGACCGATGATGAGCTCGAGGCAGTCTTCACTGTCGCAGACGCGCTCCGCTACATGAGAGAGAACAACATCTCCACCAAGATCTTTGAGTCCGGACTCGGCATTTCCCTGTTCCGTGACAACTCCACGCGTACACGTTTCTCCTTCGCTTCTGCCTGCAACTTCCTTGGCCTGGCCGTTCAGGACCTTGACGAGAAGAAGTCCCAGATCGCGCACGGCGAGACCGTTCGTGAGACAGCTACC
>JAFTBX010000146.1 GCA_017455005.1 Lachnospiraceae bacterium
ACGCGATCTCCTTATTGACGAAGACGACCTTCGGAACTGCATTTAAGTCAAGCTCTCTGTCAATACCGGCCATGTTTTCAACAGCAATGACGCCGCCCTCGGAAGCGGTATGCGCAAGCATGCCCTCTCCGGTGATGTCACCGCAGGCATAGATGCCGGAAACGTTGGAACGCATGTGGCTGTCGACCTTGACAAAGCCCTTCACCAGCTCAACGCCGAGCTCTTCGAGGCCAAGACCGGCGCTGTTTGCCTTGCGGCCGGTGGAAACAAGTACATACTCCGCTTCCACGGTGCCGTCCTTGCCGTCCTTTTCAAAGGTCACAAGCTTATTGCCGCCCTTGTCGGAAACTTCCTTCACGCGGGCACCGAGCTCCACGCGGATGCCCTCTGCAGCGAACTGGTCTTCAGTCGCCTTCGCAAGGGAAGCATCCATGTTGCCGAGCAGCTGCGGAAGCATTTCGACAACTGTGATCTCACAGCCGAACGCATTCAGGATGCTCGCAAACTCACATCCGATGACGCCGCCGCCGATGATTGCCATGCTCTTCGGCATCTCTTTAAGGGCCAGCAGTGCGGTGGAATCAATGACTCTCTCACCCTTCAGGCCCGGGATCGGCGGGACCGCGTTAGAGGAGCCGGTGGCTACGAGAACATTCTTCGTCTCATAGGTCTCGCCGCTCTTTACGTCCTTTACCATCTTCGGGCTGAGGATCTTCGCCTCGCCCATGATGACATCTACTTTATTCTTCTTCAGCAGGTAGCCGACGCCGCTCACGAGCTGGTGAACGACCTGGTCCTTACGCTTCATGACGGCACCGAAGTCAACGCCGTCAAGCGTGGAGTTGATGCCGTACTTCGCGGACTCGTTGACCGTGTTGGCAACTTCCGCACTCTGGAACAGGGTCTTGGTCGGAAT
This sequence comes from Lachnospiraceae bacterium, assembly GCA_017455005.1. Lineage (GTDB taxonomy): Bacteria > Bacillota > Clostridia > Lachnospirales > Lachnospiraceae > Avilachnospira. The sequence continues at coordinate 917 of JAFTBX010000146.1, forward strand.
GCAGCCGATGTTGAGGCAGGTACCGCCCAGGTGTTCCTTCTCCATGACGGCCGCCTTCAGGCCCAGCTGGGCCGCGCGGATCGCGGAAACGTATCCGCCCGGGCCGCCGCCGATGATGATCACATCATAACTTTTTGCCATGATCTGCCTCCGTTATCACTGTACAAGGAAGAGTTCCGGGTTCTCCAGATACTCCTTCATGGTGGTCATGATGCTGCCGAGCTCGCCGCCGTCAAAGACGCGGTGATCGTAGGTGATGGAAAGGACCATCATGGTACGGATGCAGATCTCTCCCTTATAGACTGCGGGCTTGTCGACGCAGCGGCCGAAGCCCATGATGCAGCTCTGCGGTGAGGGCAGGATCGGGTTGAAGTTATCTACAGGGAATACTCCCATGTTTGTGATGGTAAATGTCGCGCCGGTCTGATCCGCGCCGGTAAGCTTGCGGTCTCTTGCTCTCGTCACGATGTCCTTGAGCGCCTTGGAAAGCTCTACGAGGCTCATGAGGTCCGCATCCTTTACGACCGGGCTCACCAGGCCGTAGTTGGTAGCGACTGCCATGCTCAGGTTGACGTTCGGATACTGGATGATCTCGGTGTCAGCGTAGGAAGCGTTCGCAAGCGGATGGGTCTTAAGCATCTTGACAGCCGCATAGGAAAGCATGTCATTGACCGTGATCTTGGTGCCGAGCATCTCTGCCTTATCCTTCAGGCGGTTGCGCATCTGTACAAGCTCCGTAACATCGATCTCGACAGAGTCGCTGGTCTGCGCCATGGAGTGCAGGCTGTTGAACATGTTCTTGGCAATAGCCTTGCGGATCGGGGTAAGCGGAATATGTACCGGCTCCCTGTTCGCCGCGACAGCTGCCGCTGCCGGTGCCGCAGCCGGAACATAAGACTCAACGTCCTTCGCGACGATACGTCCCTTCGGGCCGGTGCCGGTCAGAAGGTGCAGGTCGATTCCCTTCGCTGCGGCAAGCTTACGCGCAAGCGGGCTCGCAATGACCCTGCCGGTGCTGACCGGAGCTGCAGCGGGAGCAGGCGCCGGAGCGGGTGCTGCGGAAGCCGCAGGTGCCGGAGCCGCTGCGGGTGCTGCCGCAGTTTCAGCCGGAGCTGCTGCCGGGGCTGCCGGTGCGGCTGCGGTCTTGATGGTGTCATACTCCGCCAGGTTTTCAGCCAGCATTGCAATGACGCCGCCGACTTCTACCGTATCGCCTTCCTTTGCGATCAGGTGGATCATGCCGGCTGCCGGGCTTTCAAACGGCATCGTGGTCTTCTCACTCTCGATCTCGGCGATCTGCTGGCCCTTTGCGACTGTATCGCCTTCCTTGACGGTCCACTGGTCCAGTGTGTTTTCTGTATTGGTCAAGCCAGTTTTTGGCATTACGATTTCCATACTCATAAGTCATTCACCTCTTCATCAGAACAGTGACTTTACAGCAGCGATGATCTTGTCCGGGTTGGGTACGCACTCAGCTTCCAGGCCAAGGTTATACGGAAGCGGAACGTCCAGGGAAGCGACTCTCCTGATCGGAGCATCCAGCTCGTCAAAGATCTCTTCCTGGATCATGGCTGCCCACTCTGCGCCGAGACCTGCGGTCTTGTTGCTCTCCTCGACGATGACGCAGCGGTGCGTCTTGGTGATGGACTCGAACATTGCTTCCTTATCGACCGGGATGATGGTTCTCGGATCAAGGACTTCGCAGCTGATGCCTTCTGCAGCCAGCTTCTCCGCTGCCTCCAGAGCCTTGGAGACCATGAGGCCTACCGCGATGATGGTAACGTCCTTACCTTCTCTCTTGATGTCGGCCTTGCCGATGGGGATGCAGTACTCTTCTTCCGGCACTTCCATCTTGGTCTTGTAGAGCTGCTTGTGCTCGTAGAACAGGACCGGGCTGTCGGAACGGATCGCGGAACGAAGAAGTCCCTTTGCGTCGTAAACATTGGAAGGAGTGATGATGGTGATTCCCGGTGCGTGGGTGAAGAGGCACTCGAAGGTGTTGGAATGCTCCGGGCCAGCGCCGAAGGAGTAACCGCCTGCGCAGCGGACAACGACCGGTACCTTGTAGTCCTCGCCGTGCATGAACTTCCACTTGCCGAGGGAATGGAAAAGTTCATTGAACGCAACCAGCTGGAAGTCAGAGTACATCAGCTCTACGACCGGGCGGAGTCCGGTAACGGCAGCGCCCAGCGCGCTTCCGACGATCGCGCCTTCGGAGATCGGGGTGCTGATGCAGCGCTTCGGTCCGAACTCATCCAGAATGCCTCTGGTAGCTGTGAAGATACCGCCCATCTCGGCTACATCTTCACCATATACGATGATCTTATCGTCACGGCGCATCTCCTCGCGAATGGTTGCGCTGATGGCCTGTGCAAAAGTCTGTTTCATATTATCCTCCGTTTATTCGAATAGCGTATTGATCAGATCCTGATACGCGCCTGATTAGTATACATTGCGATATACGCTGTCAAGTGCCGGCTCCGGGCTGGTCTCCGCGTATTCGACTGCCTGGTCAAGCTCCACAGCAAGTTCGTTCTTCAGAAGCTCCATATCCTCCGCGCTCATGATGCCGTTATCCAGAAGATACTTCTCAAGGGTGGCAATGCAGTCTCTCTTTCTCATTTCCTCGGTGACGGAAGCATCTCTGTATGCACACTGGTCGCCCTCGAAATGGCCTCTCCAGCGGTAGGTCTTGACTTCGAGCACTGCCGGTCCCTTACCCTCACGGATATAATCGGTCAGCTCCTTTGCCGCCTCATAGACCGCGATCGGATCATCGCCTTCGACAAGTCTTGCCGGCATTGCATAGCCCGGAGCACGGTCGTATGCCGGGTTCGGGGTGCAGATGGTGTTGGCATGGTTTGCGGAGATCGCGAACTGGTTGTCATCGCAGACAAACAGTACCGGAAGCTTCCACATGGAAGCCAGGTTCATCGCCTCATGGACGTTGCCGCGGCTGTGGGTGCCGTCACCGTTGAAGCAGTAAACGATCTTGCCGTTCTCAAGGTACTTGCAGGAAACGCCTGCGCCAACCGCAACTTCGGTATCTACACCGAGGGAACCTGCGACACCGACGATGCCGTTCTTTAAGTGCGCAACATGGTTAACGCCGCCGCGGCCGTGGGATGTGCCGGTATCCTTACCGAGGATCTCGGCGAACATCTCGTTGAAGGTGATGCCCATCACATGGGTCGCCGCGATGACACGGTGGGTGAACTTCGCATAGTCTCCGTCATTCTTGGTCATCAGCGGAGCAACATACGCTGCCTCCTCGCCGACGCCGCTGTGGATGTGGCCCGGAACTTTTCCGAGCGCATAGATCTCAACAAGCTTCTCCTCTGCCATACGTACGGCAAGGAGCTCCTTGTACATATCAATTGCCTTTTCGTTGGAAATACTCATGGTTTTCTCCTTAAGCATCATTTATAGGAAGATTGTGATTTACAAACTTATTTCGCAAATACGCCCGGAAGCCAGGTGGTTACTGCAGGAACGTAAGTAACGAGCAGAAGTACGATCAGTCCGATACCGAGCATCGGCGCAGCATCCTTCAGCGTCTTTTCAAGCTTCGCTCCGGCGATCTGATTGCCCAAAAGGACGCAGACACCGACCGGCGGAGTCATCAGGCCGATGTAGAGGTTGACGCACATCATCATACAGAACTGGATGTCGGTCAGACCCATCTGGAGCATCAGCGGGCGAAGCAGCGGAGTCATCATAACGACGGCTGCATTGGCCTCCATCAGCATACCGATGATCAGGAACAGAAGGTTGATCAGAAGCAGGATGATGTACTTGTTGTCCGTCAGTGAAGTAAAGAACGCAAGGACTGCCTTGGGAAGTCCGGAGGTCGTTACAACGTAGCTCGAAGACTTGGAAAGACCGACCAGGACCAGGATCGCCGCCGTGGAGATCGCCGCATCCGCCATGGACGGAAGGATCTCCTTGAAGGTCATATCCTTATATACAAAGAGGCTGATGATCAGCGCGTATACACAGACAACTGCAGCCGCTTCGGTCGCGGTGAAGATACCGCCGAAGATACCGCCCAGGATGATGACCGGCATGAGCAGTGCCCAGATGCCGCTCTTCAGTGTCCTCAGGATATCACCCGCCTTCATGCGCGGATGTGCCGGAAGATCGTTCTTCTTACCATAGTAGAGGCTGTAGACGATCAGCAGTACGCAGAGGATGAGTCCCGGAACGATCGACGCCTGGAACAGGGAGCTGATCGAAGTCTCTGTCGCACTCGCATAGACGATCAGGGTGATCGACGGCGGGATCAGGGGACCGAGGATCGAAGCCATGGACGCGACCGCTGCCGCGAAGGAATCGGAGTAGCCCTCCTTCTTCATTGCCGGAATCGTAATGCCGCCGACTGCGGAGCAGGTAGCGACCGCGGAACCGGAGATCGCGCCGAACAGTGTGGACGCAAGGACGGTAACGACCGCCAGGCTGCCCTTCATCCAACCGATCAGGGCGTTGGAAATGTCAACCAGCTTCATGGTAATGCTGCGGGACATGATGTTTCCTGCAAGCATAAAGAACGGAATGGCAAGAAGCGCGGTGGAATTCATACCCGCAAACATTTTGGACGGGATAACGACCATCGGCATACCGCCGAGCGCCATAGCCGCAAGTGTAGCGATACCGAGTGAAAGGAAGATCGGGATACCGCAGATAGAAAGGATCAGCAGACCCAGAATAGTAATCAGACCTACGTTCATTTTCAGGCTCCTTTCTTTCCGAGTTCATTATATTTATCGAGTTCCTTCAGGATAACCTCGATGGAGGCGAGGATCATCAGCACTGCGCCGATCGGCAGGCAGGCATAGACATACGCCATAGGGATCTTGGTTCCCGAAGAGATACTGTTGACTGTGCCTTTGCAAAGGCTGATGCCGTATACGAGGAAAAAGACTAAGAAAGCGTCTCCTGCCAGCGTGCAGAGCGTCACTGCAATGCAGCGCGCACGCTCCGGAAGCATATTGATCAGAAAGTCGACCTGCAGATGGGATCCTTTGCGTACCGCGATCGCCGCGCCGAACAAAACGGCATAGCACATCAGGTAGCGCGCGAGCTCTTCTGACCAGATATTCGAGTTATGGAAGACATAACGCAGGATGACCTGGTAGAAAATGACCGCAACCATGACCGCCATGCTGATGCCCAGGATCCATCTCAGGACCTTTTCCAGAACATCCATGAATTTGGTGTAGCCATTAAGTAAGTTCTTCATGTTATCTCCTGTTTTCAGATAAAGAAAACATCCCATGGATTTGACCCCACGGGATGTTTGTGTTGCACATTCAGCTGAATGCAGCCCGTTTTGGTTCTTTCAGCCTGTTATTCTTTTAATGGCGATCAAGCCATCTCACGAATGCGGTTAGCCCAGTCAACAAGATCCGGGAATACGCCTTCAACAAAACCGTCGAACTTGTTCATGAACTCGGTGGTGTCGACATCAACGATGGTAACGCCTGCGTCGATTGCCTTCTGCTCAACTTCCTTCTCACGCTCAACCATAGCGTTGTTTCTCCAGTCGGAAGCCTCGTCAGCTGCCTTAGCTGCAACTTCCTGGATCTCTGCCGGAAGGTTGTCATAGAAGGTCTTGTCCATGAAGAAGCAGTCCTGGCTGTAAACATGGTTGGTCTTGATCCAGTACGGGCAGACCTCGTAGAAACCATAGTTGTAGCACTCAGAGATCGGGTTCTCCTGGCCGTCAACAGTACCCTGCTGAATAGCGGTGTAGGTCTCGGTGATGGGAAGCGGTGTCGGGCTTGCGCCAAGCCACTCCCAGGTCTTTACGTAAACATCGATGCCCGGTGCACGAAGCTTGAAGCCTGCGAAATCAGCAACAGTCTTCATTTCCTTCTTAGCGGTGGTGATACGTGCGCCACGGTACATGCCGCCGAGGATCTTGAATCCTGCTGCATCACCGATGGTGTTACGCATCTCTTCGCCGAGATCGCTGTGCCAGGTCTTGATGAAGTGATCATAGCCGCTGTAAAGATACGGAACAGCGTCGATGTTCGCATAGCCGGTGAACGGTGCCAGAGTACCGATGGACTCTGCGTAAACATTTGCTACGCCGTAGGACATACCTTCGAGAAGCTCCTGGCCGGAACCGAGCTGGGTGCCGCCGTAAAGATCGCACTTAACTGCGCCGCCGGTGTACTCTTCCATCAGCTGGCAGAACTTGTCAACTGCTTCGTAAAGAATGTCGCCTTCGGAAGTGTTAACTGCAACGATCCATGTCTCATTGTAATCAGTCTGGAAATCGGAAGCTGCTGCCTCGGTCTCTGCTGCTGCTTCAGTTTCAGCTGCTGCCTCAGTAGCTGCTTCAGTTGCTGCCTCGGTAGCTGCTTCAGTTGCTGCCTCGGTAGCTGCCGGCGCTGCGGTAGTTGTTGCTGTGGATGAGCCGCCGCATCCTGCAAGCAGAGATGCTGACATAGCTGCAGCAAGAATTACGCTGAGTGTCTTTTTCATTATTTTCTCCTCCGTAAATTAATTCATATTGGTTATTAATGAATTCATTTTGCATGATAATATATTTAAGCTCCTATGTCAACGAATTTATTCTTTGTCGATATAAATTCGTCATTATTCATGAAGAACGCTGTTTGTTATTGGACAATATGATAATATTTCTATTCTTTATTCAAATATTTATAAATTTGGGCTTGTTAAATTTCTGATAATTTGATAAATTTATTTATGTAAATTTTGAATTCATTATTCAGATAAATTAAATGAAAGAAGTGTGCGAGAACCATGGCAGACATCAATCAGAAACCGATCACAACCAATGAATATGCATATGAAGAAATCAAGCGCCGGATCCTTGACGGCACCTTTGCCCAGGGAGAAAAACTGCAGACCCAGGCCATTGCCGACGAGCTGAAGATCAGCCGCACGCCTGTCGTAGTTGCCATCAACCGGCTCGCCTCGGAAGGGTACGCGACTTCTATCCCGCAGCAGGGCGTATTCGCGAGAAAGTTTAACTACCGCTCCATTCACGACATCCTCGAGCTTCGCCGTATGATCGAGCTTTACTCGATCGACGCGATCATTGAACACATCCGCTTTGATAAGTCTCCCATTCAGTGCCTGTGGGAATATGCAAATATGTACAAGGAGCTCGAAAACGGTGCGCCGAGCTATAATCGTGCGATGGAGATCGAATGTCTTTTCCATCATGCCTTTATCGGGCTTTCGGAAAATGAAGAAGTACTGCGCGTCTACAAGCAGTCACTGTGCGTAGAAGCCACCTACTACATGTACCGTATGGCCAACATGCCGCTTTCCCAGGTCGTTGTGGAGTACCGGGAGCATGCCAACCTGGTGGAACTGCTGGAATCCGGCGACTCCGAACAGCTCCGCACGCTGCTGGATAAGCACATCCACACTCCTCTTTCCATGCTGGACTGGCTGGCAAAGACCGGAAGGCTCGTGGAAGCGTAATTCGAAAAGATTTGGTATCACAAAACCCGCCGCACTCATTAAAGAGTACAGCGGGTTTTATATTAATCACTATTATTCATGCCGCAGCCAGCTGCTTAGACCCCATTGACAACATTGACAGGGGTTCCTTCAAGAAAGGCGCGGATGTTGTCTGCAGTCACGTCCATGATGCGCCGGCGGCTTTCCTTTGCGGCCCAGCTGATGTGCGGCGTGATGATGCAGTTTTTCGCCTTGAGAAGCGGGTTATCGGCGCGGACTGGTTCCGTCGAGACCACGTCGAGCCCTGCTGCCGCGACCTTGCCGCTGTTCAGCGCTTCCGCAAGGTCTGCTTCCACCACCATCTGGCCGCGGCTGTTGTTGATCAGGATGACGCCGTCCTTCATCTTCGCGATGTTTTCCTTGCAGATGATGCCTTTATTAGACGGGCGGAGCGGCATGTGCAGGAAGATCACGTCCGAGCGCGCAAAGAGCTCGTCCTGGCTGACATACTCGGCAAACTGCCTGCCCTCTTCCGACTGGTGCGGGTTGTAGGCAATGACATCCATCCCAAGAGCACTCACGACTGCAGCCGTTCTTCTGCCAATGTTGCCGAGGCCGAGGATACCCGCGGTCTTGCCCTGCAGCTCGATGAGCGGATAGTTCCAGTAGCTCCAGTCGGGATTGGCGGCCCACTCTCCTTCGTGCACGCCCCGGTCGTGCGCGCCGATATGGTGGCAGACCTCCAGAAGGAGCGCGATCGCAAACTGGCTGACAGAGTATGTCCCGTATACGGGAACATTGCAGACCGGGATGCCCTTTTCCCGGCAGTAATCGGTATCAACGATGTTGTATCCGGTCGCGAGCACCGTGATCAGGCGGATCTTCGGACAGCGGTCGATCGTCGCCCTTGAAACCGGCGTCTTGTTTGTCAGGACGATCTCCGCGTCACCGATCGCCTCCGCGATCGCCGGGGACTCCTCATAGGAAACGCGGTCGTATACAGTTATTTCTCCGAAAGTGCGAAGCGGGTCCCAGCTTAAGTCTCCGGGGTTTTCCGCATAGCCGTCCAGTACTACGATTTTCATACAATTCTCCTTTTCAGTCTTCCAGGATTATATAATCGGATCGTGAAATGTTCTGATTTTCATTGCACTATATAATCAGAGTGCAGCAGCGTTATGTAAACCAATCATTTCACCCGAACATCACTTCCAGCAGTTCTTCCAGCGTGATGCCGCCGAGATACGGCCGAAGATCCGTACCTTCCAGCGCCTCCCGCACCTGCTCTCTTTCATACGGCACGCCCGTGAGTGCCGTGGTCAGTTCATCCGTTGGCTTTAGCGAGAGGAAGTCTCCGTAAATGCCGGCCTCCGTGATCCTGCCCTTTTCCACGTTGAGGCCCACCTCAATGCTGCCGCCCGCGAAGCGTTTTTTGTTTTTATAGCTAAAGCGCGGCGAGCGCCCGTAGTTCCACTCCCAGGTGGCGTACTTTTCCGTGCGGAGTTTCTGCACTGCAGACTCTTCTTCCGGGGATAAGCAGCTTACTTTCAATCTCCGACTACATTCTCCTGCTGCAGGCTTGGCGCCTGAAGAATCTCTATGACCCTCGGCCTCTTCCGACTGCCTGCCCGTTCCCAGATCAGATCCCGGCATGTGTCCGCGAAAGGCCATGCCTCCCAGATCACTGTCGTCTCTCTCCCCCGTTTCGCTCAGTTTCTCCCGTATGAGCTGCCAGAACCCGGCAAGGTCCAGTTCCGCGTACGGTCCTCCCGCAAGCGCTGCCCTGATGCCGCCGACACGGCTTCGCACGGACTTCGTGGACTTGGAGGCAAACTTCGCAGGATCCGCATGGAGCGCGCCCGCGATCATCTCCGGATCCGAGTCAAAGAGCAGCGTGCCGTGATAGAGGATCCTGTGTCCGGAGATCCGCTGCGCCGTACCGGAGATCTTCTTTCCGCCGACCAGGATGTCGTTTCGGCCGGAGCTTTCCGCGTCGAGACCGAGGCTTCTTAAAGCTCCCACGACTGCGTCCGTAAACCGCCCGATGGAGACGTCCGCGTCCTCATTGTAATCCGTGATAAACGAATAGTTGAGGTTGCCGAGATCGTGGTAGACCGCGCCCCCGCCCGTCATGCGTCGGACGACTTTGATCCCGTGCGCCCGGACAAAGGCCTCGTTGATCTCCTCCGGCGTGTTCTGGTTCTGGCCGATGATGACGGCATTGTCATTTTGCCACAATAAAAGATAGTCGCCGTCTGCGCGATGGTTCAGGACATATTCTTCAAACGCCAGGTTGTATGCGGGGTCCGTCGACCCGGTCTCCATATAGATCATATCATTACAGCCTTTCAAACTGCTCCGCGATCCGCATCGCTTTTGCTTCAGCCAGCTCCGCCCTGGCGGCAAATGCCGGCCATTGATCCAGTGCAAGCTGCACTTCTTCCATGATCTCGCGGCATTTGGCCGGGCGCAGATTCATATTCCGGCCTGCCGCGATACAATCCTCTTTTGTAATTTGATTCCGCTTGCCATTGATCGTCATCTGATGACTGCCGGTCCAGAGTCCGCCCGGCTGATACGCATAAGTCTCGTCGTACGCCGGTGCCAGCCGCCACTGCCCATGCCGGTTCATCAGAAACGAAAGATTTTTGACATGATCATCCTGGTTTCTGGCCATAACATGAAATACCATCCGCCGATAGAGTTCTTCCGCAGCGTCCTGCCCGAGGTACAGCCTTCGCATCACTTCCGACGCGTATTCATAACTGCAGGCTCCAGGCATATTGAAGTCCAGATGCGCAATTGCGCCCAGTGTCTGCATATGCAGCTTCTCCCCGTCAACTCCGACACGATCAAACCGGCGCGTTAGAAAATGGCGGCGTTCTCCCTCCTGGAAAATCCGGCATTCATTCATAAGAATCCCGGCTTTTTGAGCCATAAGATAATAGGCGTATTCTATGCGGGTATACTGAGGATCGTCTGCATTTTCCTTATCGCGATTATTCTCAATACCGTCAAACTTCATCAGCCAGTAACTGTATCCCGAACCTGCTTCAACCTGCCCTGCCCGGATATCTCCGGTCTTTTCGTCCCATGCGATCACGGCTTTTGCCCTGGCACCACCGGCGCTGGTCCCGACGCGGATGATTTGTTCCGCCGCGTGATCCTTTTCGTTTACATGCAGTTTTTCCCTGCGGTTCAGGATGTCCGAAGCAAGCGCGACCAGACGTTCCACGCGAAGCGTGTCGGCCTTGCCCGGGTCAGGTCCGATGGAAGGCACATACTCCAGCGCGCCCATGCCGCGCTTTCCCGTATAGCACAGCCGCTCAACGGCTCCAAAAGAAGCCGGAGATCTCCCTTGTGCTGTTAGCCAGGCATCTATGACTGCATTACCAAACTTATCCGGCAGCGAATCCGCCAGCAAACCCGGAAGCCCGTGAAATGTCCTTTCCGCCAGCTCCGGAAAGCTGTAGACGGAGCCTGAAAGCGGCATCATAAGCGGAGAGACCTCGATCCCTGAACTGCGAAAATCCGGATGGTACTGGAACCGCGCAATACCGTTATCTTCCTGCACGACAGTTCCAATCAAAGTACCCCAAAGATATACATCTGCCGCAGTCATTGTTCATCGCCCCACTTCCATCCATCCGTATGCATAGCGGAAGCATAATTCCTTACCCGCTCCCGCTGCTTTCCGAGTCTCCTGTAATCGATCGGCTGCATCCCCTGTTCGGGCAAAGCAGCGTCCAGCAGATGCAGCATGCCGAGCGCCCGCAATGCATTGAGCAGACTTCCTGTCCGAACCTCCTCGCCATTTTCCATGGATGAGACCGTACGCAAAGATATGCCGGATTTATGAGCCAACTCTTTCTGAGTCATGCCGGCAGCGATCCTCGCCTGTTTAAGCCGCTCTCCCATTTCAGTCAGTATGGTCTTGTTTGATTCAAATCCGGTCATAATGTCCACCTGCCGGCAGATTTTTGCCATTCTGCCCGTTGATTCGTTTTGATTATAAAAATGACGCTTTTTTGTCAATTGGTTAACACGCACTTTTCTGCATTTAATATAGCATTTATTGATATAAAATGCAATATAACGCATGTTATCTATTTATCTGTTTGTTGAAAATATTTGCATTATTATAGCATTGTGTCGTATAATCAAAAAAGAATAAACAAAGGTACGGATCATGGCAAAAGAGAAAGAAATCAAGACCAATGTAATGCGCCTTCTCGATAAGGCGAAGATCCTCTATGAGCACCGGGAGTATGAGGTGGATGAAAATGATCTCTCCGGCACGCATGCCGCGAACCTCATGGGCGTCGACCACCGGATGCTCTTTAAGACGCTCGTGCTGCACGGCGACAAGACGGGTTATCTCGTCTGCGTTATCCCCGTGGATGACGAGGTGGATCTGAAAAAAGCAGCAAAGATTTCCGGAAACAAGAAGGTAGAGATGCTCCCGATGAAGGAGCTCCTTCCGCTCACGGGTTACATCCGCGGAGGCTGCTCTCCCATCGGCATGAAGAAGGCATTTCCGACCTGGATCCACGAGTCCGCTTCGGAGCTTTCCGTCATCGGCGTCAGTGCCGGCCAGCGCGGCGTACAGATCATGCTGAACCCGAAGGACCTTGCAAAGTATATCCGCGCGCAGTTCACGGATCTTACGGCTGAAAGCTGAGGCGGTCAGCATTTACCGTATCTCGGCAAACTGCGCTGTGCTGGATCACAAGGCCCCGGCATCAAAAGCAGTTTCCCGACAGCTTCATCAATCCAACAGCCGCCCGAGATCTCTCAGCGGCCTTTTACACGCAGGAGGATGCGATATGTACAATTTTAAGTTTCACGTACCTACCAAGATCTATTTCGGAAAGGGCCAGATCAGCCATCTGACCGAGCTTAAGGAGTGCGGCTCCAAGGTACTCCTGGTCTACGGTGGCGGCAGCATTAAAAGAAGCGGCCTCTATGACACGGCTATGGGCTACATGAAGGAAGCCGGCCTCACGGTTTACGAGCTTTCCGGCGTTGAGCCGAACCCGAAGATCGCAACTGTCCGCAGAGGCGCCGAGATGTGCAAGGCAGAAGGCATTGACATGGTCCTCGCCATCGGCGGCGGCAGCACCATCGACTGCGCGAAGGTCGTCGCGGCAGCTGCAAAGCATGACGGCGACGCATGGGATCTGGTCCTCGACAGCAGGAAGATCACCGCTGCGCTTCCGATCTTCTCCGTCCTTACGATCTCCGCTACAGGCTCCGAGATGGATGACACCGCAGTTATCTCTGACCTTGACAAGAACGAGAAATGGGCATGCGCTGCTCCCTGCATGAAGCCGACCATGTCCGTGCTCGATCCCGAGTATACCTATACCGTTTCCCGCAAGCAGACCGCTGCAGGTACGGCCGACATGATGAGCCACACCTTCGAGAACTACTTCTCAACGGTCGAGGGCGCGGATGTGCAGAAGCGTCTTGCGGAAGGCCTCCTGAAGGTCATGATCAAGTACGGTCCGATCGCGCTCAATGATCCTACCAACTACGACGCGCGCGCAAACCTGATGTGGGCAGCGAGCCACGCGATCAACGGTCTCGTCGGCGAAGGCGTTTCCATGTCCTGGCCGATCCACATGATCGAGCATGAGCTCTCCGCTTTCTATGACATTACCCACGGCGAGGGTCTCGCGATCCTGACCCCGGTCTGGATGGAGCACATCCTGAACGAGAAGACCGCTCCGTATTTCGCGACCTACGGCAGAAATGTCTGGGATATCCGCGATGAGGACGACATGGAAGCATCCAGGAAGGCGATCGAGTGCACGAAGAAGTTCTTCTTTGAGACCATGGGCCTTCCGGCGAATCTCCGCGCCGTCGGCATTACTGAGGACATCCACTTCGAGGAAATGGCGGACAAGACTCTCGGCGCAGGCAAGAGAGCGTTCTATCCGCTTATGAAGGAAGACATCATTGCCATCCTGAAGAAGTCGCTGTAAGCTTTTCTGATGATAAAGATCCCCGGCAGGCAGCTTGTCTGTCGGGGATCTTTTTCTATAACTTTCTTATGTTCTGTATTTGCAGATATCATTTGCCGCAGGAGCCTTTATGACTGCACGAGTCGGCAGAGCTGCAGGTGCCGACGTGGCTGCAGGTTCCGGCATAGCTGCAGGAGCCGCATGGATTTTTGCGGGTCTTCCACAGATGCCGGGCCGCGAGCCCTACGGCGACGGCCAGTATGAAGATGATGATCCAGTCGATTCCACTCATTTTGGTGCTCCACACAATCATTTTCGTGTTCGTTTATTCCTATGGCAATGCCGGCTGATCCGCAACAAACTTATCCTATCCCCAGTGCCAGGCCGATGAGGCGCACGATCAGCGCGCCGAGCCAGGCGATAAAGCACTGCCATAAGACGACGTAGAGCGCCCATTTGTTGCCGAGTTCACGGCGGATCGATGCCACTGCCGCGACGCAGGGGGTATAGAGCAGGCTGAAGACCAGC
>JAFTBX010000147.1 GCA_017455005.1 Lachnospiraceae bacterium
ATTCTGGGACACAATGTACATGACCGTCTGGGAGCGCTTATTAATGATGTGATCAGTTCGAGTCTTGATCAGGATCACATTATTATGAGTCCGGATTATGAAAAAGCCATGCAGGACCTGCGCCGATGGATGTTCAGCAACGTTTACGTCGGCGGCAAAGCCAAGGAAGAAGAGGGCAAAGCCCAGCAGATGCTGGAACTATTGTTTCACTATTATATGGATCATCCGGACCGCCTGACGTCCGAATACATACGTCTGATGGACCGCGGTGAGACAAAAGAACGTGTCGTCTGTGATTATATCTCCGGCATGACGGATAATTACGCTATTGAAAAGTTTGAGGAGCTGTTTGTGCCGATCGGATGGAAGTTCTGATATTATTGAACTGAACGAGTACGGTTTTTAACCCATCAAATATGATAGAGTTCATACATGAGGTATGATGAATCTACAATTGAAAAGGTAAGGGAAGCCAACGATATCGTTGATGTCGTGGGTCAGTATGTACGCCTTACGAAGAAGGGCGCCAATTACTTCGGTCTCTGCCCATTCCACGGGGAGAAGACCGCATCTTTTTCCGTGAGTCCGCGCAAACAGATCTACTATTGTTTTGGCTGCGGTGCCGGAGGCAATGTCATCAGCTTCCTGATGGAGTATGAGAATTATTCTTTCCAGGAGAGTCTGAAGGCGTTGGCAGACCGCGCGCATATCGATCTGCCTGAGCCGAAAGACGGCGGAGAGGACCGGGGCGCGAGAGAACTGAAACGGCAGCTTCTGGATATTCATAAGGATGCGGCGATGTATTATTACCGGCAGCTGCAGACCCCGGAGGGAGCGGCCGGCTACCGCTATTTCAGCGGTCAGCGTCGTTTAAGCGATGCCACGATCACTCACTTCGGACTAGGATTCGCGCCCAAGGCCAGCGACGCGTTATACAGGTTTCTTAAGGATAAGGGCTGGAGCGATGAGATTATCAGTGCGTCCGGCCTGGTAACCATTCAGGAGACAAAGATCCATGATAAGTTCTGGAACCGTGTCATGTTCCCGATCATGGACACGAACAGCCGGGTCATCGGTTTCGGCGGCCGCGTCATGGGAGACGGCGTGCCCAAGTATTTAAACTCTCCGGAGACGCTGATCTTTGATAAATCGGCGCATCTTTACGGACTCAATTTCGCCCGCAAGAGCCGCCGCAAGTACATGCTGCTCTGTGAGGGATATATGGATGTTATCGCACTTCACCAGGCGGGATTTACGAACGCTGTAGCGAGTCTGGGTACAGCCTTCAACGAGAAGCACGCGAGACTCCTGAAGCGCTATACGGATCTCGTGATCCTGACGCAGGACAGTGACGACGCCGGCGTTAACGCAAAGCTCCGTGCATATCCGATCCTTTATGACGCGGGGATTCAGACGAAGGTGCTCGACATGAGTCCGTATAAGGATCCGGATGAGTTTATCCGCGCGGAGGGTCCGGACGCTTATGAGACCCGTATCCGGCAGGCGAAGAACGCGTTCATCTATATGATCGAGGTGCTTAAAAAGCACTATGATCTGTCAGACCCCGCAGAAAAGACAGCATTTTATAATGGTGTGGCAGACCGGCTCTGTATGTTCCGCGAACCGCTTGAGCGCGGCAATTATATTGATTCCGTAAGCCATGAGTTTATGATCCCGAAGGACGAACTGAAGGCTCTCGTCGACCGCAGGATCGAAGAAAAAGGCGCGGGCATCCGTTATGATGACACGAACAGACGTCCACGCGTGATAGAAGGGCAGTCGCTCCAGACTTCAGGTACAGCAGCATATCCGGAAGCACGTTCAGGAAGGAACGGTGCGGCGGGTACAGCCAAAAAACCGGTCCCTTTGTCCGTACAGCAGAATGAAAAGCTTCTTTTATCCTGGATATGCGAACGTCCGGATCTCGGCCGCTATGTATTTCAGCATATTCGACCCGAAGATCTGCAGACGGAGATCTACAGGGAGATCGCCGCAGATGTCCGCGAGCATCCCAATCACTTTGACGCTGCGTCTTTCCTTGACCGCTGCGGTGAGGACGATGAAAAGCGAAAGGCAGCCGCTGCGGTTTTTGCCGAGTTTGGCAACGGCGCATCCCTTGACGACATGAGCAGGATGGACCTTGAGAAGGGACTTTCCGAGGCAGTACGCCACGTGCTGCGGGCCGGGATCGACGAGAAGATCGCAAGCTGCTCAGACGCCTCGGAACTCGGACGTCTGCAGCAGTCCAAAAACGAACTCAGGAGTTTTAAAATCACGATCACATGAAATATTCAGACCGTATACAGACTATCATCAATATGATCCGACCATGCACGCTGCTTGCAGACATCGGCTGCGATCACGGCTATGTCTGCATTGAAGCAGTGCGCGGCGGCACCGCCCTCTCGGCGCTCGCCTGTGATGTAAAGGAAGGGCCGCTTTCGATCGCTGCCGAAAACATCCGGGCAGCCGGACTTTCCGACAGGATCCGTACGGTACTAAGCGACGGCTTCGAAGCAATCGATGCCGGTCTGGATCCGGACTGCGCAGTGATCACGGGACTCGGCGGTATACTCATGAAGCGCATCCTTTCGAAAGCACCGGCACTAAAGCAACTGGTGCTCGGGCCGCAGTCCGATCAGGACCTTGTCCGGCATTATGTGCTGGATGATATGGGCTATACCATCGTTCGTGAATTCACGGTCTTTGATGAGGGCAAATACTATACACTGATGGATGTGGCAGGACCCCGGCGTCTGGAAGATGCTTCCGGCGGAGACACGGAAGTGACCTGCGAAACACCCTATGCAGAGTACGAGTATCTCTACGGCAGGCATATCGATGCGGCAACTGAGGATACCTACAGAGCTTATCTTCAGCACCAGCACCAGATCCTTCAGGAGGCACTTTCAAATGCCATGCGCGGCTGTGCATTCGGTGCTTCTGAGTCCATGAGAAAGCTGAAAGATCAGATCGGTCTTGTTGAACAGGCGATGGAAAGGAAGTGATCCGTTTGTCCGTGAAAGTATCGGAAATCATCAACACGATAGAGCAGTATTATCCGCGATCACTTGCGGAAAGCTGGGATAACCCGGGACTTCTATGCGGCAGAAAAGAGCAGGAGGTCAACAGCATTGTCCTCGCGCTTGACGCAAGTCAGAGAGTCGTCAACTATGCTGTGGATATCGGCGCGGATATGATCCTCACACATCACCCGATCATTTTCGACGGCATCCGTTCCGTCACTGACGATACATTTACAGGGCGCAAGCTCCTTCAGATGATTGAAAACAGGATCAGCTGCTATGCCATGCATACCAATTTTGATATTGCGCAGAACGGAATGGCCTATGCGGCCGCCAAAAGGCTTGGCGTCCGGGAGTTTGTCCCGTTAGAGCAAACCTCCGAACAGGATGGTGTGCCTGTCGGAATAGGTTTTGTCGGCGATCTGCCGGAAGCTGTAACTGCCGGAGAACTCGCGTCTTTTGTCAAAGAGCGGTTTGGCATTTCATCCCTTTTTTACTATGACAGCGGTAAGCTCATACGGAGGGTCGCTGTGTGTCCGGGATCCGGACGGCATATGCTGGATGCTGTCAGGGCTGCGGGTGCCGATGCCTTTATCACAGGCGACACCGGCCACCATGACGGTATGGACTATAAGGATGACGGCATAACGTTGATCGACGCCGGACATTTCGGCGTAGAGCATATCTTTTCGGAACACATGAAACATTTTCTGGAAACCCGGTTTCCGGACTTGAAGCTTTATGAGGAGGTAACAGATGAAAGACGATATGTTTAAAGTCGAGTACGAACGCAAAACCTATGCCAGAACCGCTGTACTGATCCTTTTGAAGGCCTTTGATGATGTACTGGGACCGGAAAACATCAACAAGATCGTCGTCGAGTTTTCGATGGGTGATAATTACTTTATCTTCCCCAATCTGAAAGACGGCAGAAAGCTGGACAACAAGATCGTCGCCGATCTGTGGACCCGGATGCATGATTACATCGAACAGGATCTTCCGATCACCAAGAAAGTCATGCGTGTCGATGAGGCCATCGACAGATTCAATGCGCGCGGGATGTGTGACATTGCCAAGCTTCTCCGTTTCCGCCGTACATCAAAGGTGACTCTTTCCTGTTTTGAAGGATATGAGACCTATTTTTACGGTTCCGTACTCAAGAGCTCCGGTGCGATGACCGCATTTGATTTGATGCCCTACAAAAACGGTCTGTTCCTGATGCTCCCGTCCGAAGAGGATCCGGAACACATCCAGCAGTTCGATCCAGTTGAGAATCTGTTTGAATCACAGTCCAATGCCTACAAGCTTTCACATCTGCTCGAGTGTGAGAACATCGCGGATATGAACGAGCTTATCTGCAAAGGGAATACGACCGAACTGATCCTGACATGCGAGTCTATGTTTGAACATAAGCTTCATCAGACAGCGCAGGAGATCGTCGGAACAGGCAGGAAATTCGTGTTTATTGCGGGGCCTTCGAGTTCCGGAAAGACCAGTACCTCCAATCGTCTTGCGTACGCGCTTCGCATCAACGGCACAAAGCCGCGTCTGATCTCTGCGGACAACTATTATCTGGATCATGACCTGCGTCCGCTTACAGAAGACGGCAAGCCGGACTTCGAGTCGATCGAGGCATTGGATCTGGAATTGTTTAATGAACATATGACCGCTCTCATTAACGGCGAGACCGTGGAGATGCCGCGCTATGATTTTTCGAGCGGCAAGCGGTATTACAAGGGAGACAAGCTGCATCTCGGACCCAAGGACATCCTGATCGTTGAGGGCATTCATTGTATGAATGAACGCTTCTCGGCATCGATCCCCGCGGATCAGAAGTACAAGGTATATGTTTCCGCATTGAGCCCGCTTAACATCGATGAGCATAACCGCGTGCCGACGAGCGACGTCCGACTGCTGCGCAGGATCGTGCGTGATTTCCGTACCAGAGGATATTCTGCAGAGTCTACGATCAGCCGTTGGCCGGAAGTACGGCGCGGAGAGGAAAAGAACATTTTCCCGTACCAGGGTCTTGCAGACGCAACGATCAACACCGCTTTGATCTACGAACTTGCCGTGATCAAGCCGCATGTCGAGCGTGTCCTTTTTGATATTCCGAGAGAGTCGGAGCAGTATGAAAAGGCGAGAGAGCTCCTGAAGTTCCTCGATTTTGTGCTGCCGGTCGCAACCGAACAGATCCCGCCGGATTCCATTATCTGTGAGTTTATCGGCGGCTCCTGCATGGATGTCGGATAAAGTTTTATAACAGGATTATTTACATGAGCATGGACCTTTTCACATACGAGGATAACTCTATCTTAAGGAGCGTTATCCGCGGTATTGTGTATGTCGTCGTCCTGATCTCACTGGCATGGTTTCTGGTCTATGCCTTCATGGGTCAGACGATCATTAACGGACAGAGTATGTCGCCGCTGCTCAATGCGGAAGATGTCTGCCTTGTCGACCGTCTCAAGTATGATCTGGGACGGCCGGATCGCTTCGACATCGTCTTATTTGAGCGCGCGGACTCTGAAAAACTGAATGTAAAACGGGTCATCGGCCTGCCGGGTGATAACGTGCAGATCGTTAACGGCCTGATCTATATCAACGGAGAACGTCTCGAGGACGAACGGATCGGCAGTATTTCCCTGGCCGGTATTGCGGAAAATGTCGTCGAGCTCGGCAAGGATGAATATTTCGTGCTGGGTGACAATGCCGACTC
Source organism: Lachnospiraceae bacterium (assembly GCA_017455005.1). Lineage (GTDB taxonomy): Bacteria > Bacillota > Clostridia > Lachnospirales > Lachnospiraceae > Avilachnospira. Next base: position 5,746 of record JAFTBX010000147.1, read on the forward strand.
TTCAGAGGACAGCCGCTTCGCCAATATCGGCAATGTGCAAAGAAAGTCGATCAAGGGAAAGCTGTGGCTGAAGATCCGTCCCGTGTCCGAAGTGGGATTGCTGAACTGACAACACATTATGAATATACAATGGTATCCCGGGCATATGACCCGGGCAAAACGGAAGATTGAAGCAGACTTAAAGCTCGTTGACCTTGTCATCGAGCTTCTTGATGCGCGGGCGCCTTCTGCCACTCAGAACCCGGATATCCGGCGGCTCAGCAAAGGCAAGCAGCGCCTGATCCTTTTAAACAAATCGGATCTTGCGGATGAAGCTGTCACTGCGGCCTGGATCAGCCATTTCCGGGATGAGGGAGCTTCCTGCATTGCGCTCGACTCGCGAAAGCGCGACAGCATTGATCAGATACGAAAGGCAACGGAGTCCCTCGCGAAAGCAAAACGGGAGCGGGACATGAAGCGCGGCATCAGCGGACCGAGACCGATCAAGGCCATGATCTGCGGGATCCCCAATGTCGGCAAATCCACCTTTATCAATTCGATGCTCGGAAAGGCTTCCACCAGGACCGGAAACCGCCCGGGCGTAACAAAAGGCAATCAGTGGATCAATATCAACAACGAGCTTTTGCTCCTCGATACACCCGGCGTTTTGTGGCCGCGGTTCGATGACGCAAAAACAGCGGAGTCTCTTGCGGAGATCGGCGCGATCAATGATGATGTGATCAACCTTGAGGATCTTTCCGTTCAGCTTCTGGATCTGCTGCTCTGTCTATACCCTGCGCAGCTTCTTGACCGCTTCCAGATCACGGAAGAGGAGTTTCAGCAGAAGAAAGCGCAACTGGAAGAAGAACAGGGCGCAGTGTTGGGGGTGAAATACGGACCTCTTGCAGTACTGGATCTCGTTGCAGCAAAACGAGGCGCAATCAAAAAGGGCGGTCAGCCCGATTATGCACGCGCGTCAAGGATCGTTATTGATGATTTTCGCAGCGGCCGGATCGGCCGGATCAGCCTGGAGAGGCCATAATCGTGGATATAAAAGAACAAAAAAAGCAGCAAAAGCTTGAAAAGGAACTGGAACGGCTCCGAGGTATGTGGGATACAGAACGCTCGATAGGCAACGGAACACGTTTTGTATTCGGAATCGATGAAGCCGGACGCGGTCCTTTATGCGGACCCGTTGTCGCCGGCTGCTGTATCCTTCCGGAAGGAGAGCAGATCCTTTACCTTAACGACTCGAAAAAGCTCAGCGAGTCCCGCCGTGAAGCACTTTATGATGAGATCACTACCAGGGCGATCGCATGGGGTGTCGGCGAGATCGGCCCTGAGCGGATCGACGAGATCAATATACTGCAGGCTACATTCGAAGCCATGAAACTGGCTTTTGAAAACTGTATGGAATGTTTTCATGAGCGTCACATTGAACGCCTGAAGGATGCAGGCGAGGAACTCAGCATGAATGTGCTGGACGACATTCCTTCCGCTGCTGACACACTGGTACTCGTTGACGGAAACCGGATGATCCCGGGTCTTGAGCTGAAACAGCGTACTGTTATCGGGGGCGATGCCCAGTGTCCGTCGATCTCGGCCGCGTCGATCCTTGCGAAAGTCACCAGGGACCGGATGCTGATAGAGTATGATCGCATGTATCCGGAATATGGCTTTGCCAAGCATAAAGGTTACGGAACCAAACAGCACATGGACGCGATCCGTACATATGGGATCCTGCCGATCCACCGCCGTTCTTTCCTCAAAAACCTGTAACTTCCATGAAGTACTGTCATTTTATTGTTTTATTATTTACCATATGAACAAACGTACAACAGGTGCCCGTTATGAGGGTATCGCGGCGCGTTTTCTCGAGCTCCAGGGATTTGAGATCCTCGCACGCAATTACCGGTGCCGGGAAGGCGAAATCGATCTTGTCACCTACGACCCCACGGCTGCCAACATCTGTTTTACCGAGGTGAAATACCGTTCCAGCCTTCGATGCGGTTATCCTTCGGAAGCTGTCAACGCTGCAAAACGAACAAAGATCCGCAATGTTTCAAGGCATTACCTGATGGATCAGACGCGCGGCGGGGCTGCGTCCGGACCTGTATGCGGTTACCGGTACGATGTCGTCGAGATCGTCGGGGACAAGATCCGCGTTTTAAAAAACGCTTTTTAAAAAGGAGATTAATTTTATGTCAACCTGGGGCGGTCACGGGCTCCGCGGCTCGACGCTGGAGGACATGATCAACAGAACCAATGAAGCCTACCGCAATGCCGGCCTGGCGCTGATCCAGAAGATCCCGACGCCGATCACGCCCGTCGAGATGAATAAGTCACGCCAGATCACGCTGGCATACTTTGACCAGAAGTCTACGGTCGACTACATCGGGGTGATTCAGGAAGTTCCGGTATGCTTTGATGCAAAGGAATGTGCGACAGATACCTTTCCCCTGCAAAACGTTCACGAACATCAGATCACTTTCATGCGGGACTTTGAAAAGCAGGGAGGCGTTGCGTTTTTCATTCTTTTTTACACCACCCAAAACCGCATGTATTACATGACTTTTGAGGAAATGGACCGGTTCTGGAAAAGAATGGAAAATGGCGGAAGAAAATCCTTTCGCTTTGAAGAATTAGAAGATATAATAGAGATCGGCCGTAAAGGCGAGTTTTTGTGCCATTATCTCACGGGGCTCGCGGCGGATCTGGAATCAAGGGATCAGGAGGATAAAAAGTAATGAAGTATAACTTTGCAAAGATCGAGCCCAAGTGGCAGAAGCGCTGGGATGACGCAAAAGCGTTTCAGGCCGTAGATTTTGCAGACAAGAAGAAGTGGTACGGCCTGGTGGAGTTTCCGTATCCGTCGGGCGCCGGCATGCATGTCGGCCACATCAAGGCATATTCCAGTATCGAGGTGCTCGCGAGAAAGCGCCGCATGCAGGGGTATAACGTCCTGTTCCCGATCGGATTCGATTCATTCGGTCTGCCGGCAGAGAACTACGCCATCAAGACCAATACCCATCCGCATGATATTACCGAGAAGAATATCGCGCACTTCTCCGACCAGCTCAGGAGTGTCGGTTTCTCCTTTGACTGGGACAGAGAGTTTGCGACTTCCCGCAAGGATTATTATAAGTGGACGCAGTGGATCTTCCTTAAGCTTTTCGATAATGGTCTTGTTTTCCGTGCAAAGACTTTAGTAAACTACTGCCCGCACTGCAAGGTCGTCCTTTCCAACGAAGATTCACAGGGAGGAAAGTGCGATATCTGCCACAGTGATGTAGTCCAGCTTCCGAAGGATGTCTGGTATCTGCGCATCACGCAGTATGCCGACAAGCTTCTCTACGGTCTTGACACTGTGGATTATCCTGAAAGTGTCAAGCAGCAGGAAGTTTCCTGGATCGGCCGTTCCACCGGTGCGTTCGTCACATTTGACGTACATGCGGACGGTACTGCAACAGATGATACGCTTGAGATCTATACGACCCGTCCGGACACCCTGTATGGCGTAACCTTTATGGTCGTTGCTCCGGAGCATCCGCTGCTGGATAAGTATAAGGACAAGATCACCAACTGGCAGGCGATCGAAGACTACCGCACTGAGTGCGCGAAGAAAACGGAGTTCGAGCGTACGCAGCTTGTAAAAGACAAAACCGGCGTACGCATTGACGGTCTGCATGCAGTCAACCCCGTCAACGGCAAAGAGATCCCGCTGTTTATCGCGGACTATGTCATGATGGGATACGGCACCGGCGCGATCATGGCGGTTCCCGCGCATGACCAGCGTGACTATGATTTTGCGAAAGCTTTCGGCGTAGATATTATCCAGGTTATTGAAGGCGGCGATATCAGCAAAGAAGCCTATACCGGCGATGGCCGCATGATCAATTCGGAGTTCCTCAACGCCTACGATAACAAGAAGGATTCCATCGAGGCAATGCTGAAGTTCCTTGAGGAGCGCGGTATCGGCCATAAGGGCGTGCAGTATAAGATGAAGGACTGGGCGTTCAACCGTCAGCGCTACTGGGGCGAACCGATCCCGTTGGTTCACTGCCCGGTCTGCGGTACTGTCGGCGTTCCTTATGATCAGCTTCCGCTGGAGCTTCCGGATGTCAAGAACTTTGAGCCGGGCACAGACGGCCAGTCACCGCTTGCGCACATCGAAAGCTTCGTGAACTGTACCTGTCCGAAGTGCGGCGGTCCGGCGAAGCGCGAGACAGATACCATGCCACAGTGGGCAGGATCTTCCTGGTACTTCCTGCGTTTCTGCGACGCGCACAATGACAAGGCATTTGCAGACAGAAAAAAGCTTGAATACTGGATGCCGGTAGACCATTATAACGGCGGTATGGAGCATGTTACGCGCCATCTGCTTTACTCCCGTTTCTGGCATCATTTCCTGTATGACATCGGTGAGGTCAATACTCCCGAACCGTACGCGAAGCGTTCCTATCAGGGTCTGATCCTCGGTTCGGACGGAGAAAAGATGTCCAAGTCCCGCGGCAATGTCATCGATCCGGTCGACATCGTTGACGGCTATGGTGCGGATACACTTCGTACTTACGTTATGTTCATGGGCGATTACGGGTCAGCCGCTCCGTGGAGTGACGAGTCCTTAAAGGGCTGCAAGCGTTTCCTCGACAGGACTGCGGCTCTTATGGATATCGTAAAAGACGGCCCGGAGGATCCGGAGCTTGAGACCAAGGTCCATAAGACCATCAAGAAGGTTTCCGAAGATATAGAAAACCTCAAGTTCAACACGGCGATTGCGGCACTGATGACGCTGATCAATGATTTTGGCAAGAAGGGAAGTATCAGCCGTTTCGACCTGATCACCTTTATCAAGCTGCTCAGTCCGTTTGCGCCGCATCTTACCGAAGAGATGTGGGAAGCACTCGGAGAGAATCCGGACGGAACTACCTTCCTGACACTTTCCGCCTGGCCGGAGTATGACGAAGCAAAGACGGTTGACGCAGTGATTGAGATCGGCGTCCAGGTTAACGGCAAGATCCGCAGCACAGTAAAGCTTCCTGCTGACTGCTCCAAGGACGTAGCACTTGCAACCGCGAAAGCAGACGAGAATGTCGCACGTTTCCTTGAAGGTAAGACGCTTGTCAAGGAGGTCTATGTTCCCGGTCGTATTCTGAACTTCGTAGTGAAATAATGGAGCATTTATGAAAAGACGTAAACTAATAATATCTCTGCTCACGTCAGCAGTCGTGCTGGCAGCTGCAGCCGGTCTGTCCGGCTGCGGCGGGAGCAACTCTGCACCGACGACTGCTGCAGAAAGTACGGAAGCTGCGACTGCTGCAGAGAGCACAGAAACAGCGACGGAAACAGAAGAGAGCACTGAGGCGGAAACCACTGAGCCGGAGACGGAATCTGTTGACTCTTCCGAGGAAGAAACCGCGAATGAAGATGCTGTCGACCCTGCAGCTGTCAGGGAATACTGGAACGGCAACTGGTTCGGCGGATATCTGATCGATCACTGTACGGATGCATTCACAGAGGTAGAAAGCTACTGGTGGGATTGCCTTGCAACGATCGAAGTAAATGATGATAACACCGGTGTCTTCAGGATGTGGGACAGTGAAATGTCTAAGGAGATGCCCTCATGTCTTTGTAATGTGACGTTTGGAAAGGGTTCCGCCGATTATGGCAGTATGAACAGCGAAAAAGGCACTTTCTGGTACGTTGAGAACAACATTGGCAAGGGCGACTGGAAGATCGACCCGGCAGTGTCCGCATACGCATCCTGCGAGCATCTGATCTGCATCGAAGGAACGTATCAGGATGACGAAGGCAGCTTCATGTACCACGTTTTCCTGAAGCCGTGGGGCATGACCTGGGATGATGTCAAGGCACAGAACGAGAATCTGATGCCCTTCTACTACGATTGGTACCTTGGCAAAAAGGACGGAGAAATGCCGTTGGCGATCGGAGAGTAAATTAATGACCGTCGCTCGGAAACTTTCCATCCGTGTCAGCAAATTTATGGTTGACATTCACGCGGTTTTTTGATATTCTTCATGAGTATGCCGCTTACTACGGGTAGAAGTGTGTCCATTTAAAGTCACCACCCCATGTAGCGAGTTTTTTAAAGAAGGAGGTACCTTAGTATGTACGCTATTATTAAGACTGGCGGAAAGCAGTACAAGGTAACCGAAGGAGACGTCATCAGAGTCGAGAAGCTTGAGTGTGCTGAAGGCGATCAGATCACTTTCGATCAGGTCCTTATGATCGGTGGTGAAGAGACCGTGATCGGCAGCCCGGTTATCGAAGGTGCTGCAGTGAAGGCTACTGTTACTGCAAACGGTAAGGCTGATAAGGTCATCGTTTACAAGTACAAGAGAAAGACCGGCTATCACAAGAAGAACGGTCACAGACAGCTCTTCACAGAGGTCAAGATCGACAGCATTTCTAAGTAAGCACAGGCTTCTATTGAATACACAGCAAAGGAGGTGTTTTCATGGCTCATAAAAAAGGTATGGGATCTACCAAGAACGGAAGAGACTCTAACTCCCAGCGTCTTGGTGCCAAGAGATCAGACGGACAGTTCGTACTCGCTGGTAATATCCTTTACAGACAGCGCGGAACCCGCATTCATCCGGGTACCAATGTAGGCATCGGTAAGGATGACACTTTGTTCGCAAAGGTTGACGGTATCGTCAGATACGAGAGACTTGGCCGCGACCGCACTAAGTGCTCTGTATATCCGGAGCAGGCGTAATCGGACGAAGATGCTTAAATGACAGGGACTGTGTGAGCAACATAGTCCCTTTTTCCTATTTTTAACCGGAGCTTTCATAAGCTCCCGGATCGCTCCGCGATCCTCAACCGCTTATCATATATTTCTTAGATGTGAAATGATTTGATAAGCTCCCGGATCGCTCCGCAGCTTTGCTGCTCCCGCGATCCTCAACCGCTACTCGGAAATCGCCGTGCTCTCAAGATCGCGCAGCTTTTTTCCTCGTATCGGTTGCCCTCTCAAACTCAGAAAAAGAATAAACAAGTTATTCTTTTTCTTCCTTTTCGAGGAGCTTATACGATATGTTTGCAGATACAGCCAGAATTTTCATAAAGAGCGGCAAGGGCGGCAACGGGCATGTTTCGTTCCGCCGTGAGCTTTATGTGCCCGCAGGCGGGCCGGACGGAGGCGACGGAGGCAAGGGCGGCGACCTGATCTTTGAAGTCGACCAGGGTATGAACACGCTCAATGATTTCCGTATGAAACGTAAATACGCAGCCCAGGACGGTGAAGAAGGCGGAAAGAAACGCTGCCACGGCAAAAACGGTAAGGATCTTGTAGTCAAGGTCCCTTACGGCACGGTCGTGAGAGAAGCAAAAACCGGACAGGTCGTGACGGATATGTCCGGCGACAATCTCCGTGAAGTGCTCCTGAAAGGCGGCCGCGGAGGTCTCGGCAACATGCATTTCGCAACCTCGACGATGCAGGCGCCTCGTTTTGCGCAGCCCGGACAGCCGGGACAGGAACTGGAAGTGCTGCTTGAACTCAAGGTGATCGCAGATGTAGGTCTCGTCGGCTTCCCCAACGTCGGCAAATCCACGCTCATCAGCATGTCCAGCAACGCACGCCCGCAGATCGCAAATTATCATTTCACGACGATACAGCCGCATCTTGGAGTTGTCCAGCTCGATGACCGCAGCTTTGTTATGGCGGACATTCCCGGCCTGATCGAAGGTGCTTCCGAAGGCGCAGGTCTCGGTCATGACTTCCTGCGGCACATCCAGCGCTGCCGTTGTCTGGTTCATGTCGTGGACGCTGCCGGCACCGAGGGCAGAGATCCTCTCGAAGATATCGAGAAGATCAATGCCGAACTCAAGACATTTGATGAAGAACTCGCATCACGTCCGATGATCATCGCAGCCAACAAGATGGATGCCTGGTTTGATGACGGCGAATCGGAAGATCCGGTCGAACGGATCCGCAAGGTCTATGAACCGCAGGGAATCAAGGTCTATGCGGTCTCAGCAGCGACCGGAGAGGGCGTAAAAGAGCTGTTATATGCGATCCTTGCCCTTCTTGACGAATCAGAGCCGGAAACGAAGATCTACGAAAAAGAGTATGACATCGCAGCCCACGCATATGACGAACTGCCGCTCAGTGTTTACAGAGAGTCCGGAAAGGTCTATGTCGCAGAAGGCCCGCGTATCGATCGTATGCTCGGCTATACCAACCTCGAATCCGAAAAAGGCTTCAACTTCTTCCAGAATTATATGAAAGAGCAGGGTATCATCGACGAGATGAAGAAGCTCGGCCTGCAGGAAGGCGACACCGTCAGGGTCGGCGGTCTGGAGTTTGAGTACTACGAATAAACACAATGGAGAGACCATATGAACATCACCAGTAAGCAGCGCAGCATGCTGAAAGGCATTGCTATGAAGACGGATCCGATTTTTCAGATCGGCAAAGGAAGCATCACACCGGAATTGACCGAAGCTGTCAGGGAAGCGCTCGAAAAACGCGAACTGATCAAGATCCACGTCCTGAAGAACAATGCTGACGATAAACAGCAGATAGCAGAAATGCTGGCGGAACGTACCGGTTCGATCGTAGTGCAGGTCATCGGAAACATGATCGTACTTTTCAAGTACCAGCATGATGCTGATAAACGCAAGATCGAGCTGAAATAATCGTCGCGAAGAACTAATTTAACGAGGGAGATATCGTTAAACCATGGATTATACCATTGATACCATCGTTAAGATCCGGGGTGAACTGAAAAAAGAGCTGAAACCCTCACGCTATGAGCACACGCTCGGTGTTGCCTATACCGCCGCATGTATGGCATTTTTGTACGGCGAGGACCCGTTGAAAGCGGAGCTTGCAGGGATCCTGCACGACTGTGCAAAGTGTTATTCAAATGAGGACCTGATCCGCATGTGCAGCGAAGCCGGGATCAGATTAAGCAAAGAGGAGATTGATTCACCGGCAGTTATTCATGCCGTTTACGGACGTTATCTTGCCGCTTCACGGTATGGGATCACAGATGAAGACATTCTCAATGCCATCGGCAATCACACCACCGGACGACCCTGCATGAGCGTGCTTGAAAAGATCATTTATATTGCGGACTATATTGAGCCGCTTCGTGATCAGGCGCCGAATCTGAAAGAGATGCGAAGGCTTGCGTTCCGGGATCTTGATGAATGTGTTTATCAGGTACTTATGTCAACCATAGAATATTTAACCGGCCGCGGCGCACCGATCGTTCCGGCCACAATGAATGCTTTTGCATGGTATAAACGCGAAAGGGAACATTTATGAGCGAGACCAGAGCACCCAGAGACATCAACGATATCAAGGAAACCGTGAAGCTTGCCTATCAGGCACTTGAGGACAAAAAAGCGTCTGACATCACGATCATTGACATCAGCTCACTGTCCGTAGTGGCAGATTATTTCATCATTGCATCCGCTGACAATATCCGTCAGACTGGCGCGCTTGCGGATAATGTAGAGGAAGTTCTCGGCAGGTCCGGGATCATTCCAAAGCAGATCGAGGGCCGCAGCACCGGCAACTGGATCCTGATGGATTATTATGATGTCATCATTCACGTCTTTGACAAAGAAAACCGCCTGTTCTATGATATCGAACGCATCTGGAAAGACGGGCGGAAGATCGTCGATATCAGTGAATTATGAGGATAGGTATTCTCGGCGGGACGTTTGATCCGATTCACCGTGCGCATATTTCTATTGCGACGGCCGCTTTATGTCAGTATAAGCTTGACGAGGTCTGGTTCATGCCTGCCGGAGACCCTTATTTCAAAGCGGACAGCCAGGTGACTCCTGCAGAGCTTCGCCTGGCTATGACAAAAGCATGTATTGACGCCTACGGCGAACCGGCGTTTCAATGCTCTGATTTTGAGATCCATGATCATGGACATACTTATACGTCTGAGACGTTCCTGAAGCTGAATCAAAGCTATCCGCTGGATGATTTCTACTTCATTCTCGGACTGGACTCACTGGAAGCTCTTGACACATGGCATGAGCCCGGACTGCTTTTCAAAAACGCCGTCATTCTGTGTGCATTAAGAAGCAGGGAAATGTCGTCTGCGGAACGTCTGGAAAAATCAGTCAGGACGGATGAAAAGCGTTATGAAACAGCCCGCAATCATTTGATAAAAAAGTATGCTTCCTCAGATCCCCGGATCGAAAAGATCGACTGCCCGGAGGTATTTCTTTCTTCGACGATGATCCGCGCAAAAGCTTCAGCAGGCGAAGACCTTCTGGATTATGTGACGCCTGCAGTGGCAAAGTTCATCCGGGAGCATCATTTATATTCCTAAAATTACTACATCTGGTGTAATTTGGGTTTACACGACACAATTTTTATTTTATAATGTATTCGATTGGCACGGAAGTGTCTCTTTTCGTGCATCAAATTTCAGCTTATGTTCCGGCAGTTTTCATGTCGGGCGGTGTCCGGCATCGGCGGGACATTAAGTAAAGGAGTTTATATGAGCTTTATTGATAAGTTTGTAGACAATCTGAAGAGCAGACAGAACGAGGAAGATGACGAGTACTTCCTGGATGATGACTACTACGACGAGGGTGACTATTATGAGGAGGAAGAGCCGGCTCCCAAGAAACCGGGACTTTTCTCTCGTAATAAGGATACCGCAAACAACGAGCAGCGCTCTGTAGGCGGAGGTCTCTTTGGTCGTAAGGTCGTATCGATCGACGGAGGCAGCGGTATGCA
>JAFTBX010000148.1 GCA_017455005.1 Lachnospiraceae bacterium
GATGAGGAACTTCAAGGCGGCGTTCGGGATGGAAGAGATCCGTCTGTATCTGGCAATCATCGTAGTCACTACAACGGTCATTACGATCAATCTGATGCATCAGGGTACATTTACATCCGTATCCTGGGCACTTCGCGACGCGGCTTTCCATGTGGGATCGATCATGACCACCACGGGTTATGCCATCGACGATGTCAATCAGTGGCCCAGACTGTCGCAGGGCGTCCTGGTATTCCTGATGTTCTGCGGTGCCTGCGCAGGCTCCACCGGCGGCGGCTTCAAGATCTCCCGTATCCTTCTGATGGCAAGGGGCTTCAATCGTGATATGGCGGCGCATCTCCGGCCGGACATCGTCAAAAAGGTCCATATCGACGGTAAGGCAGTAGAGGAGAGCGTCCTGCGTTCGACGGGCACCTATACTTTTGTATATATGGCGATCACGATCCTGTCGGCCCTGCTGATCTCCATTGACGGGAAGGACTGGATGACGACATTCACGGCGGTGGTCGCGACATTCAACAATGTCGGTCCCGGACTCGGTGAGGTCGGCACAGTCGGCAACTACGCCGGTTTCTCCAATTTCAGCAAACTGGTCATGAGCGCCGATATGCTGATCGGAAGACTGGAGATCTTCCCGATCCTGGTGCTCTTCAAGAGAAACACCTGGAAGAAATTCTAAAAGTATTGATTAATAGTGGCCGGTTAAAAAACCTGCCGGAAATGAGTATACCATGATCAAAACCTGCATTTTTGACCTGGACGGAACCCTGCTTGAGACCCTGACCTGCCTGTGGCATTGCTCGGGGGAGTCACTGCGGAAGGAGGGATTGAGCCCTCTTCCGAAGGAAAACTTCCGCTATTACGTCGGTGACGGCGCAAGGACACAGGTCGAAAGATATCTGAAAGATACACATAAGGTGATCGGCGGAAAGGGAGGCAGCAGTGATGCTGCCTTTTCGTTCAATGCTGCCGCGGACGGAGAACTGAATCCCGGCGCGTACACGCATGATCCGCATGATCCTGCGGACTTCGAATACTATTTCGACAGCTACATGAGGGAACTCAATGCGGATCCGACCTACGAAGTAACGCCGTACGAGGGGATCCCGGAGCTGCTTGAAGAACTGAAAAATCAAGGGATCCGCCTTGCTGTTTTTTCCAACAAACCTGACGCTGCGACGCAGCGGATCATCCGGGAGTTCTTCGGGGACACCTTTGAAGTCGTGCTCGGAAAGCGGGATGAATATCCGAAAAAACCGGACCCGACGGGGGTATTCAAGATCCTTGAGGAGCTTGGCGCAAAGCCGGAGGAGACACTGTACTTCGGAGACACCAATACGGATATGCATACCGGCCGCAACGCGGGCGCTTTTACGATCGGCGTAACCTGGGGATTCAGGGACAGAAAAGAGCTGGAAGAAGCAAAAGCGGATGCGGTCATAGACAGACCTGCGGAAGCGCTGCAATACCTGAAATAAAAAAAGTCCCTTAAAAAGGGAGGAACCCCGAAGATGTAAACATCCACGGGGCAAAGCATTATGAAAAAATTATTTTAGCATTGCAGTAACAACTACACTAACTTTTCTATGCTCATATTGTAAAATCGAAACATGTCGATTTTATGTTGCCAAGGTAAACAATATTTAAAAGGATTGTGAACATTCTATGAACACCAAAGCGTACGCGAAAATCAACTTGTGCCTGGATGTGAAAGGCCGCAGAAATGACGGTTATCACGAGGTTTCGATGGTCATGCAGCAGCTCATGCTCGCGGATGATATATCGGTCGAAAAGCGGGATGATGAGCGAATCGTGCTTACCATGGAGCCTGCCGTGGAGGGGATACCGACGGACGGGCGCAATCTGATGGTGAAGGCAGCAGAACTGTTTCGTGAGAAGCAGCGAATTTCGCAGGGAGTTACGATGCGTCTCGTGAAACGCATCCCGTCCGAAGCCGGGCTTGCCGGAGGATCGGCAGACGCTGCTGCCGTACTCAAGGGGATGAATGATCTGTTTGGTACGGGACTCGGGACCGATGAGCTCAGCAGTCTCGGCGCGCGGATCGGGGCGGATGTACCGTTCTGCATCCTGGGAGGCACAGCTCTTGCGGAAGGGATCGGGGAGATCCTGACGCCGCTTCATATCCCGGAGGAGGCAGCATTGCCCTATGTTCTTCTGGCAAAACCTGGCGTGGGAGTTTCCACTCCGGTAATGTACAGGGCGCTGGATGACCATCCGGATCTGCCTCATCCGGATACACTGGGGTATGTCAGGACTCTGACAGCGGAAGGCGTCAGGGCAGCAGCCCGTTATACCGGCAACATTTTTGAGGAAGTCGTTATCCCGGAGATCCCGGTGATCCGCAGCATTAAAGAGGATATGATGTCCGCCGGAGCTTATGCCGCATGTATGAGCGGAAGCGGACCGACGGTCTTCGGGCTGTTTGAGAGCAGGGATGTTATGCGGGCGGCAGCGGAGCGGATCCGCGGAGCCTCCTACGCGGGAGAGCTGGCGGGCGTCTTTGTAACGACGTTCCGATGACAGGAGCCGTGACCGGTATTGGACAACATTTTTATCTCGAAACTCTCATCGTTCTTATGTAATAAAAGTAAAATGGGACGGATACGCAGACTATGCTGAAAATCCATCCCAACAAAATATAAGCATTATGTGCAACGCATAAAAAAGTGGGACGAAATCAAAAGTTTGCTTTGATTCCATCCCATTTTTTCACATATTTGGGATGAGATTCACGAAGATTGCGGAATTCATCCCAGAATTCAATATTTTCAGCCGGTATGACGGCTCAGATGGGATGTGATCAGATGTAGATGATGATTTTCATCCCAAATAACTTTGTCGCGTTCGACCTGCGCTACAATATCACAGCATGACTGCGCCCGCGTCCTCCCGGTCGTAGATGACCATCCAGGAAAGTCCCTCGCGGTACAGCCTCATGGCTTCGATCATGGATGCCTCAGGGATGGCAATGCAGCCGTGGGTGTTCTGTCCGTTGACACTGCAGTGGAGGAAGATCGCCGAACCCTTGCGCGGGATGCCGTCCGGGTTATAACCGGAATCGATGCAGTAATTATAATACCCGCCGTAATCGATGATGTGCTCGGAGGATTCCTTTCGAAACTCCGTAAAAATATCACTGCGGACAAAGTGGTTATACATGGGTGAGTCGGAATCCCCGTTCCAGTAGTAGCGGTCATCGACCTGCGTATAGTTTTCGGGGAATCCTTCCAGCTTCGGCTGTATGCCGAAGGGGGTGTTCATTCGGAAAATGCCGACCGGCGTCTTGTTGTCTCCCTCGACTTCCTTGTAAAGGCCGTTCTTGCCATACATGGCTTCGGTGTCCATGGCCTTGTTCCATGAGGTAACAGCGCCGTTTGCGTCGGTGTCTCTGGTATAGATCGTCAGCGTGCCGTGGTCCTCGCTGCGTCCGCCTTCCAGAACCATCATGACCCTGGCTTCTTCGGGGACGGCCGCGCGTGCGGGATCAAATACAGCCGGCTGCGCGATGCTTCCGGGTGCCTGGCTGATGACTGCCGCAGCTGCCTGGCCGGAGGGAGCGCCGGGACCGATGCTGCTCTGCGTCGGGGTGATGGCTGACTTGCCGAGCCCGCCTGCAAAAGCGCTGAACGCAAAAATACATACGGCTGCCGCTGCCGCAGGAATGATGAATTTCTTCATAAAGCATATCTCCTGTCTGATATGGATCATTAATCATGAGTATGGGGAAATAAGCCAAACCGCAATATCATGACCTCTGATTTAATTATCATACCATAAAAAGTACTTTATTTTATTTACGAAAAGCTTAATTCGGGCTTACTTTAAGTAGCTTGCCTAAGCCGGCCGATTCATGTATACTTGGAGAAATGAATCCGGGTCCCAATTTGGACCGTTAGAAAGAGGAAAAAATGAAATATATCGACACACTTCAGGACGGTATGCACGTCAGCGGCGTTTATCTCTGCAAGACCAAGACGATCGCACTGACCAAAAACGGCAAGGAGTACGGCAACCTGACCCTGCAGGACAAGACCGGACAGCTGGAGGCGAAGATCTGGGATCTGAACAGCCCGGCGATCCGGGACTTTGAGGCTATGGATTATGTCCAGGTGGAAGGCAATGTTACTGTTTTTAACAATGCCAACCAGTTGAATATCCACAGGATCCAGGTGGCATCAGACGGACAATATGATCCGGCCGATTATTTCCCTGTATCAGAGAAAGACATCGACGAGATGAAGGAGGATCTGCTGAAGCTGATCCGCTCGGTGAACAACCCATACCTTCAGAAGTTGCTTGCCTCATACTTCGAGGATCCGGTCTTCATGAAGGCGTTTTCGAGACACAGTGCGGCCCGCTCGGTACATCACGGCTTCATCGGCGGACTGCTGGAGCATTCTTTAAGTGTAGCCACGATCTGCGATAATATTGCGGGGCACTATCCGTTTGTGAACCGTGATCTTCTCGTGACAGGCGCGATCCTGCATGATGTCGGCAAGCTGTCGGAGCTTTCGCCCTTCCCGATGAATGAGTATACGGATGCCGGGCAGCTTCTCGGCCATATCATCATCGGCGCACAGATGGTCAGCGTCCGGATCAGCCGCATCGAAGGATTCCCGAAGAAACTGGCCAATGAGCTGATCCACATGATTCTTTCCCATCATGGTGAACTGGAGTACGGCTCTCCCAAAAAACCTGCGATTATGGAGGCGTTGATCCTGAGCTTTGTGGACAATATGGACGCAAAGGTAGAGACGATGCACGAGGCGATCAAAAATAAACCCCCTGTCAATGCTGACGGCTGGCTTGGATTCAATAAATTGCTGGATTCCAACATCCGAAAGACCAGTGAGAGTTGAGAAATCGTAAAGTTTTCAAGAAAAAGGCTTGTATTTCTGCATTTTTTTTAGTACTCTTATAATTACTAGATTATGAGGTGGTGATTGCTATGGGGTCAGATTTTACGGTAATCATTAATGAGTACATGCCGCTGAGAGAGCTTGTTTTTACGACACTCAGACAGGCGATCCTAAAGGGAGAATTGCAGCCGGGCGAGAGACTTATGGAGATCCAGCTCGCGGAGAAGATGGGCGTCAGCCGTACACCGATCCGTGAGGCGATCCGTAAGCTGGCGAACGAAGGCCTGGTAACCATGATCCCGCGTAAAGGTGCGATCGTGGCAGGAATCTCCGAGAAGATGCTCAGAGATGTTCTTCGCGTACGTATGGTTCTCGAGAAGATGGCATATGAGTATGCTTTCGAGAACATTACGGACGAGGCGATCGAGGAGCTGAGATCTGCGGAGCGTGAGTTTGAGGCAGCTGTGGAAAGCAATGATCTTGTGGGCATTGCTGAAGCGGATGAGAAGTTCCATTTCATCATTTATGAAGCTGCCGGCAATGATAAGCTGATGGAGATCCTGACGACGCTCAAAGAGAACATGTACCGTTACCGCATGGAGTACGCCAAGAACCGAGATATCCGTTCTGAATTGATCGAGGATCATCGTGCGATCGTAAAGACGCTTGCGGAAAGAGACGCGGATCTCGGACTGAAGCTGGTCGAAAATCATATCCGTAACCAGGAAAATGCGGTTATGGAGAAGCTGAGCAAGGAAGCCCGCAGCACGTCCCGCTGATCCTGTCAGCATGAACTGAATATGAAATTGATAAGAGCTTCATGGCATAGGCCGTGAAGCTCCTTTTTTTAAGGCATATCCGGTTCCATTGGCAGCGTGACCGTAAATGAGGCGCCGTGTCCGGGTTCACTCTGCAGTTCTACCGTGCCGTGGTGGAGGTCCGTGATGCGACGTACGAGCGCGAGGCCGAGGCCGTTTCCTTGGGCAGAACGGGAGCGGTCGGCCTGATAGAATTTCTCAAAGATGCGCGCCCGGTCTTCGGGCGCGATGCCGGGACCCTGGTCGGACACGGTGACGCGGACAGCATCGTCCTCTTTTTGGAGCCGGATGCTGATCGTTCCGCCCTCCGGGGAGAAACGGATCGCGTTATCGATCAGGTTGCGCCAGACATGACCGAGGAGATCCTGGCAGCCGTTGAATTCGCATTCTTCGAGATCAAGATCCAGATCGATATTTTTGGCGGACCAGCCGGGCTCGGTAAACAGCAGTACCTCACGGATCTGTTCGTCCAGTGAAAACAATGTCTTGCGGATATCAAGTTCCCGGTTTTCTATGCGGGAAAGCAGCAGGATGTTGCCGCTTAGAGCGGAAAGTCTCTGCGTGTTGCTCAGGATCTTGTCGGTGTATTCTTCTTTCTTATCCTCCGGGAGATCTTTTTTCTGAAGAAGCGTCGCGTAGCCTTCGATCGCAGCCAGCGGCGTTTTGAACTCGTGGGAAACATTCTCCACAAAATCGTTACGGAGTATCTCGGTCTGCGACAACTCCTGGACCATGCGATTGAAGTTCTGGGAAACGATCTTCATTTCCTTGATGGTGGAATAGTCGTCGTCGAGACGGACCTGGAAATTGCCCTTTGCGACCTGTTGGGTTGCGTCAACGAACTCGTCAAGCTTGCGGAAGATCTTGCTGCTTGCGACACGGCTCAGGAATGTGCCGAGCACGACGCTGATGCAGGCAAGGATCAGGAACGGCACGCCGTGCGGGTTTCCGGAGAGGATACCGCAGTGATACAGAAACAGCATGATCGCGATCGAGACAAACATGGTGATCGTGATGATCAGGAAAATGTAGACGGTAAACAGCAGTGCCAGCCGCCAGGAAGTTCTTTCTTTCATCGCAGCACCCCCTTATAGCCGAGTCCGCGGACAGTTACGATCTCAAAGTCGGACACATCGCGGAAACGTTCGCGAAGCCTGCTGATATGGACCTCCAGTGTATGCGTGTCCGCATCCGAATCCGGTCCCCAGATATCATCCATGATCTGGTGGCGGGTAAATATCCGGCCGGGAGAGGTGAGTAGCTTATAGAGCAGGAAAAACTCCTTCTGCGGCAGGATCCAGGTTTGATCCCCGGAACGGACGCTTAGGGAGTCACAGTCAAGCTCGGTGCTGCCGATGACGGTCTTTCTCTGGCTGACAAGCTGGCTGCGGCGAAGCAATGCCTCGACGCGCCAGACCATTTCGTTGACATTGATCGGTTTGACCATGTAGTCGTCCGTGCCGATGCGGAAGCCTTCGCGCATGTCGCTGGCAGCAGAGCGCGCGGTGATGATCAGCACCGGCGTCGTGTCCCCGGTCTCCCGGAGCGCCCGGATCAGTTCCAGGCCGTCCATCCGTGGCATCATGATATCGGTGACAATGAGGTCGATCTGCACACTGTCCCTTAAGCGGAGCGCTTCTTCTCCGTTTTCGGCAGGCACGGCATGATAACCGCTGTCGTTTAAAATAGAGCAGAACAGCTCGCGGAGATCCTTATCATCTTCTGCAACCAATATGTTGAACATAGTGAGACGGCCTTTCTTCCATTAATTGATATAAGCTCATACTGAATATTATAGTGTAATCCTCAACTGTTTCTCAATCTTTGTTGAGTTTGAGTTGAGTTTGATACGGTATTGTTTGATAGGCTGGCAGATTATGCCCGGATACTCTATTGCGGTAAGGACATTTCTGATGTAAAATATACTGTCACTCAGCTGGTAAAAGTATATATAACACATAAACGCCCGGTGTTTCGGAGTCGGCGGGACGGGACCGTCTGGTTTACAGCTGCCGGGCGCGGAGGATGAAAACATATGGAAGAGAATAAGAAAAAAGGTTCCAAGGCAGGAAAGATCATTCTGATCCTTCTGCTGATCGTGATCGCGGTGCTTGCCGTGCTCAGGATACTGAAGCCCAAAAACAGCGTGGTTACGGAACCGCTTTCCACCGTTTCGACGGAAACCCCTGCATACGGAGACATTTACATCGATACCAGCCTCGTCGGTACGGTCATGCCGGGTGATGTGTATTATGTGATCCCCAAGGCGGCAGGCGAGATCCGTGAGATCTTCGTCAGCCAGGGCGACCATGTCAATGAAGGCGATCCGATCTGTACGATCGACAACCAGAAGCAGATCGACGCCGCGAAGATCTCCATGGACGCGGCGCAGGTGCAGGTCAACACGCTGTCCGAAAGCGTGGCGTTGGCGCGCACCAATCTGGACCGTATGTCCGTTTTGCTGCAGAGCGGCGATATCAGTGCGCAGACCTACGAGCAGACAAAGAATGCATATGACCAGGCAGTTTCCGGCCTGGAGGGCGCAAAGCTTCAGTACGACGGGGCAAAGCTGCAGTATGATACGCAGGTGGAGTTTTCGACGGTAACGGCTCCGATCAGCGGAACTGTGGAGACGACCGATATGAGCATTAACGCGATCGCGTCCCAGACCAACCCGCTGGCAGTGATCTCTTCCCTGGACGTCAGCAAGCTCGAGTTCTCCGTAACCGACAGACTGCTGGAAGCACTGCATATCGGACAGGGAATCACGGTTACGAGACAGGGCGAGACCTATGATGCAAGAGTTACCAAGATCTCCCGTCTGCCAAGCCAGACGACCGGACTTTATACCGTCGAAGCTGCATTTGACGGCCTGCAGACCATGGCGAGAGGTACTTCCGTCAAGGTTATTTTCGTGTCCGAAAAAGCGGAAAATGTGCTGACGGTCAGCACCGACAGCATTTACTATGACGGCGGCAAGTCCTACGTATATACACTGACCTACAACGACGGCAGTGAAGATGACGCATCCGTGCTTATCTCAGAGAACAACGTGGCGGGCACGGTCCATAAGAATGAGGTTGAGACCGGACTTTCCGATACGGAAAAGACGCAGATTATCAGCGGTATCTCACAGGATGACGTCGTGATCCGGACCTGGACATCCCAGCTTTACGAGGGCGCCCGCGTACAGGCGCGCAAGGCGGAGGGCAACTAAATGATCAGAGTCACCAAATTTGTCCTGAAGAGGCCGGTGACAACGCTGCTGGTCGTGTTGTCGCTGTTCTTCTTCGGCATCATGTCACTGTTTTCATCCAAACTGGAACTGACCCCGGAAATCAACATGCCCATGCTGGTCGTTATGACGACCTATCCCGGTGCCAGCCCGCGAGATGTCGATGAACTGATCACCAAAGAAGTTGAGGAAAATGTCGGCACACTGAGCGGTATTGATACTCTGACCGGCATGTCCTCCGAGAACTTTTCCCTGGTCCTGCTGCAGTATGAGTACGGCACGGATATGGACAACGCCTACTCGGATCTGAGAAAGCGTATCGACCTTGCGAAAACGAGCCTGCCGGAAGAAGCCAATGAACCGGTGATCTACGAGCTGGATGTCAATCAGTCGGCGTCCATGTATGTCACGGTCAAAAACTCCGGCGTCAACAATGTTCTGAACTACGCGAATAAATATGTTGTCCCTGAGCTGGAAAAGCTGGCTTCGGTTGCTTCCGTGGATGCTTACGGTGGGCAGCGGGATTATATCCGTATCTGCCTGAATCCTGAAAAGCTGGCGAGATATCATCTCGATATCAACTCCGTTGCGCAGCTTGTCGGTGCCGCATCCTTTACGATCCCCGCGGGCACGGCCGGCGTGGGCAGTACGGAAATGAATATTTCCGCAGGCGTCAAATACAAGACCCCGGACGAATTGAAACGGATCCCGATCACCTACGGCGCAGGCAATATTATCTATCTTGAAGACATCGCGGATGTATACCGTGCCCAGGAAAAGCAGACTGCGGTCGGACGTTATAACGGCGAGGACGTCGTTATGATGGGACTGAACCGCAACCAGAAGTATACGGCGGTCAATGTCTCCACCGCGGCGAAGAGAGTTTTTGATCAGATCGAAGCTGCCGACCCGAACGTGGAGTTTATCATTATCAATGACAGCGCTGACCAAATCACGGACTCCATCGCCACCATGCTCAAGACCATGGCAGCGGCAGTCGTCATCTGTACGATTGTGCTGTTCCTGTTCTATGGTGACGTTAAGGCATCCCTGATCGTCGCGACATCGATCCCGATCTCTATCATGACGGCATTTGTCATGATGTGGGCGAGAGGATATTCACTCAATGTTATTACGCTGGGATCCATGGTCCTCGGCGTCGGTATGATGGTCGATAACTCGATCGTTATCCTGGAGGCCTGCTTCCGTTCGATGGAAGAGAATCCCGGCCAGTCCATGAAGGACTATATGCATTCCGCTGTGGACGGAACCGGGATCGTGGCAGCCAGCGTCTTCGGCGGAACGCTGACGACCTGCGTCGTTTTCCTGCCGCTCGGCTTCCTGGCAGGCCTTTCGGGCCAGTTTTTCCAGCCGCTCGGCATGACGATCGTGTTCTGTATGGTCGCGTCCCTCCTTTCGGCGATCTCGCTCGTACCGCTGTGCTATGTGTTCTACAAGCCGGTCGAGAAGGAGAGCGCGCCGGCATACCGCTTTATCCGGACCATGCAGGCGGATTACCGTCTGCTGATGGAAGGCATCATGCGCCATAAGCGCGTCACTGTTCTTATCACCCTTGGCATGTTTGCCGTATCGATCTTCCTTGCGACACAGCTTGAAGCAAAGCTGATGCCGGACATCGACCAGGGACAGGTCAGCGTGACCATCAGCATGCAGCCGAACTTGAGTCTGGAAAAACAGGAGGAGACCTATAGCCAGATCGAGGGCATCATCAGCCAGGATGAGGACGTCGACAGCTACATGATCTCATCCGGATCCAGCTTCCTGACCGGCGGCACAAGCCTCACCGCGTATCTGAAAGAAGACCGTAAGAAGACGACCGACGAGACTGTCGAGCTTTGGAAAAGGCAGCTTCAGGATGTGGATAACTGCGACTTAAGCGTCTCGGCATATTCACAGACCAGCATGATGAATCTGGGCGGCGGTTATTCACAGTCTATCCAGGGATCGGATTATGACGCTTTGAAAGCTTCGTCCGACAGGATCGTACACGAACTGGAGGACGATCCCCGCCTGACTGGCGTTTCGTCGTCCCTGGGCAATGCCTCTCCAATCATCAAGATCAATGTGGATCCGGTTCAGGCAGCAGCGGAAGGCTTTGTTCCCGCGCAGGTCTCCGGCGGACTCTACTCTATGCTGAATGGTACGGAAGCGGATACGATGGATATTGACGGAGAAACGCTGTCCATCCGCGTGGAATATCCGGATGACGAATTTGATACACTGAATAAGGTGAAGGACATCCGGCTGACGTCCTCCTCAGGCAACACCGTGTATCTCAAGGATATCGCGGAGATCACCTTCGAGGACAGCCCGCTGACGATCCAGCGTGTTGATAAGCAGTATGTCGCGGAGATCACGGCAGGATACACCGATCTGGCAGACAGGATGACGGCGCAGGAGATCCATACCAATGTCATTCTGCCCAATTTGACGGACGGTATTAAAGAACAGGCAAACACCCGGATAGAGATGATGAACGAGGAGTTCGGCAACCTTTTCCGAGCGATCCTGATTGCAATCTTCCTGGTATTCGTTGTAATGGCGGCGCAGTTTGAATCACCGCGCTTCTCCTTCATGGTCATGACGACGATCCCGTTCGCTATGGTCGGTTCATTCGGACTGCTCTGGCTGTTTGACATCCAGATCACAATGCCCGCGCTGATTGGCTATCTGATGCTGATCGGTACGGTCGTCAATAACGGTATCCTTTATGTCGACACCGTCAACCTCTACAGAGATACCATGCCGCTTGAGGACGCGCTGATCGAGGCGGGCGCAATCCGTCTCAGACCGATCCTCATGACTACGATGACTACGGTTCTCGCAATGCTGCCGATGGCTCTCGGTATCGGCAGCTCCGCTGAGCTCATGCAGGGTCTCGCGATGGTCAACGTCGGCGGCCTGCTGACTTCCACCATCATGGCGCTTCTGGTACTGCCGGTCTACTATTATTACATGACCGGACGCAAGGGAAGGGAGAGACTGCAGGAGAAGCTGGAGAGCGGAGAGACTACAGAAATCGAGCTGTGATATACAAATGCAGGCTTTACCGCATAATATGTATACAGTTCTATATGAACCGGAGGACACGAGTATGATTTCAGTTAAGAATAATAAGAAGAGAATAGCTGCGTTGTGCGCTGTGGCACTGTCTGTCTCGATGGGCATGTCCGCTCTGGCGGCGACGCCGGAGTTCGCACGCTCCGCGGAGGAGTGGGCGCATCTGCGTGACAATACACTCGAATGGTATGAGATCGAGGATCTTGTCCATGAGTATAACGCCACGGTTCTCAAGAACAGAGAGGAAATGGATAAAGACGAACGTCGCAGCATGGACGCTGCCGAGGTGGCGGAGTATCTGGTCGACGAGGCCAACGACTACGACGTACTGGCGGACAGTGCGGAGAGTGCGATGATCGCGGCGCAGTACCGTATGCAGGCAGATTCGCTTCGTTCCCAGGCGGACAGCAACGTGACGGACTTTGAGATCATTAAACTGAATTATGAAGTGATCGAAAAGAACACCTTCCGCACCGTGCAGAACCTGTTCCTCAAGTATTATACCGCGTTGGCTTCAAAAACCGGTTCGGAGGCCAATGCCGCCTACCTCGAAAGAGCGTATAACTCCACGGTCAATCGTAAGAATGTCGGCATGGCGACCGAACTCGATGTGCTGACGGCACAGGAAGCGCTGGAGTCTGCCCGCGCCGCACTGATCACTGCGGAGTCTGATATTCAGACATCCCGTACCAACCTGCAGGTGCTCTGCGGCTGGGCATATGACGCACAGGCGGAGATCGGCCCCGTTCCGGAGATGGATCCGGCAGTGATCGGCACGATCAGCTATGACACCGACCTTGCGGCAGCTACGGCGGCATCTTATACACTCCGTACCGACGCTATCCGGCTGCAGAACGCGAGAAGCAGCTACCCGGGACTCGTGGAGCAGTACGAAAAACAGCTTTCCAATGATACCGAGACCTTCAAGGTCAGCTTCAAGGGCGCATATGACGCCCTGGTCAATGCAGGGCTTGCTTATCAGAACGCAGTGGCGGATCACGCACTCAAAGTGCAGAACATGGCTGCGACAGACCGAAGGTTCCAGCTCGGACTGATCAGTGCGGTTGAGTATGAGGGCGCGAAGAACGAGCTCGTGCAGCTTGAGACCGCTGAGAGAACGTCCTATATCGCCATGGTCAGCGCGAAGGCGGCGTATGACGCGGCGGTGAGAGGCATACTGTAAGTATAGTATTGTTTTACAGGATAGTAATAAAGGACTAGTATGAAAAAGAGCCTTACCAATACAATAAAGCTTCTGGCTCTCTCGCTTTCGGCCGGGATGGTGATGAGCGTGCCTGCGCTGACGGCGCCGACGTATGACAACCTCCCGGAGGGCATGACGGCGGAGCGGCTGACACAGCTTAATGACGCAACAATCGAATGGAATGAGGTCGAGGATTTGGTCATCTACTGGAACCCTACGTATACGAGGTACTTAAGTTCCGCGCAGAGCTCGATCACGGAGATGCGGTCGGGCTACAGTGACTTTGTGGGTGAAGTGCGAGACCAGCTCGAGGATATCGACGACGCGATTACGCAGATCGAGGCTGCCCAGCAGACAATCGCAAGCGTTCCCGGAAACTATGTGCCTTATAACGGAGCAATCGTCAGCAAGGACGCGGCGCTTGCTGCGCTGGAGAGCTCGCTGAATCAGACAAAGGAAGGCCGCAGGCAGCTGAAGGGTGCGCTGAGTTCTACCAAAAGAGGACTGGACCGGTCTGATCGGACTATCGAGATCCGGCTGCAGCCTCTGAGGGATCAGATGATCTCCGTGGTGAAGGGACTGGTCGTCTCATATAAGCAGCTTGAGACCAACCGAAGCATGGTCGCGAAGCAGGTGGAGATGTACCAGGTGCTGTATGAGACACAGCAGCATCTGCTTCAGCAGAACATGGCGACGGCACTGGATGTAAAGAGCTATGAAAACCGGCTGAACTCCGCAAAGCAGAGCCTTGCGCAGATCGACGCGGGACTTGCGCAGCTTCGGACTTCCATTGCGCTGCAGTGCGGTTATGGCAGTGGAGACGTTGTGATCGCGGATATACCGGCACCGGATCTGCATTACCTGGAGACCAGGGATTATGCCGCGGATAAGCAGAAAGCCGTAACAGGCAATTCTGCCGTGATCAATGCCGGCAAGGTGACCAATTTCTCAAGCTACGGTTTTGAGCTCCGCGACATGAGCGAAAATGAGGCTATGGGAAAAGCCTCCGCAAAGATGGATGCGCTGTACGCTGATCTGCAGAAGCAGACCTCCCTTTATGAAGCTGCGGAAACCTCCCGCCGTAAGGCGGAACTTGCGAAGAATGCTGCGGAGCGCCAGTATCAGCTGGGGCTTCTCGGCAGAGGGGAGTACGAAGGACTGCAGATGCAGTATATCAGCTATGAAGCGGCCGCAAAACTGGCGGAACTCAACCTGACGCAGGCGATCGAAACGTATTACTGGGCGACGCGCGGCATCATGGACATCGAGTCGTGACGTTTCGGAGAGAAACGGAGAAAAGAAACTATACGGAAAAACTTTGTTTTAACCTGGAAATAATTGAAGGAACATCGCATGGTTTATCTGACATAAATCAGGCGGTGTTTTTTGTTGACATTAAATTGGATTAAAGTTAAAATATAATGACGTGTATTATTTGTATTCTATTTCAAAGTCTACATAGAGGCACAATGACAGTTTTATAAGGAGGTACAAGATGAACCCATTGGTTGCGATCGTGGTCATGCTTGTGCTTATTGCAGCAGCAGCCGCTGTTTCTTTTACGATTGGAAAGAAGCAGGCGACTAAGGAATATGAGCTTAAGGTTGGCTCCGCGGAAACGAGGGCCAGGGCTATAATCGATGATGCAGTAAAAACAGCAGAGACCAAGAAAAGAGAGGCGCTTCTGGAAGCAAAAGAAGAAGCTCTCAGGAACAAGAACGAGTTCGAGAAGGAACAGCGTGAGCGCCGCAGGGAACTTCAGCAGCAGGAACAGAGACTTCTGAAGCGTGAGGAAAATGCAGACAGACTGCAGGCAGAACTCAGTAAGAAGGATAAAGAGCTGAACACCAAGGATAACACGCTCAACCGCAAGGCGGAAGAGATCCGCCGGATGCATGAGGAAAAGATCAAGGAACTCGAAAGGGTATCCGGTCTGACGGCAGACCAGGCGAAGGAAGAACTTCTCAATTCTGTCAGAGAAGATATTAAACACGATACCGCCAAGATTATCAAAGAATACGAAAACATCGCCAAGGAAGAAGCAGATAAGAAGGCTAAGGATTACATCGTTACAGCCATCCAGAGATGTGCTGCAGACCACGTGGCAGAAACGACCGTTTCTGTCGTACAGCTGCCTAACGATGATATGAAGGGCAGAATTATAGGCCGTGAAGGCAGAAACATTCGTACATTAGAGACCCTCACCGGAGTGGAGCTCATTATCGATGATACACCTGAAGCAGTGGTTCTTTCCGGTTTCGATCCGATCAGGAGAGAGATCGCGAGAGTTGCACTGGAAAAACTGATCGTGGACGGACGTATCCATCCGGCACGTATCGAAGAAACTGTAGAAAAAGCAAGAAAAGAAGTCGACAATACCATACGTGAAGAAGGCGAAGCCGCTGTCCTTGAGGCAGGAGTGCATGGCCTGAACTCCGAGCTGGTCAAGCTGCTCGGCCGTATGAGATTCAGAACATCCTATGGCCAGAACGGATTGAAGCACAGTATTGAGGTCGCGCAGATCTCAGGTCTGCTGGCGTCCGAACTGGGATATGATGTCCGCATGGCGAAGCGCGCGGGACTGCTTCACGATATCGGCAAGGCTGTCGATCATGAGCAGGAAGGCACGCATGTGCAGCTCGGCGCCGATATCTGCCGCAGATACAAGGAGCCGGCAGTGGTCATCAATGCTGTCGAGTCACATCACGGCGATGTCCCGGCCAACAATCCGATCTCCTTTATTGTTGCTGCCGCAGACGCGATCTCCGCATCCAGACCGGGTGCAAGACGTGAGTCCCTGGAGGCTTATACACAGAGACTGAAGAAGCTCGAGGAAATCACTAATTCCTACAAGGGCGTTGAGAAGTCCTTCGCAGTACAGGCAGGCCGTGAGGTACGTATCATGGTCATTCCGTCCGAGGTCAGTGAGGATGATATGGTGATCCTGTCCAGAGATATCGCAAAGCGTATCGAGGAAGAGATGACTTATCCGGGCCAGATCAAGGTCAATGTGATCCGCGAGACTCGCGCGACCGCAACAGCAAAATAATAACACACATCAGCATCAGAGGCTTTCGGATGGAAACCGAAAGCCTCTTTAAGGATTGATTACTGACAGGAAAATAATCTATGTATCAGATCGATTTTCATAAACCCATTCACATCCATTTTATCGGCATCGGCGGCATCAGTATGTCCGGTATCGCGGAGATCCTGCTGGCGGAAGGCTTCCGGATCAGCGGTTCCGATATGCGCGCGTCCGACCTGACGGATCATCTGAAGGAAAAGGGAGCCGAGATCATGATCGGCCAGCGAGCGGAGAACATCGCATCTCCGGACCTGGTTGTTTATACGGCGGCGATCCATCCGGATAACCCCGAGTTTCAGGCAGCGGTGGAAAAGGGCATCCCGATGCTCAGCCGTGCGGACCTGCTCGGTGAACTGATGAACAACTACACAGAGGCGATCAATATCTCCGGAACGCATGGCAAGACGACCACGACCTCCATGATCACCAACATTCTGATCGAGGCGGAAAAGGATCCGACGGTCAGCGTCGGCGGAAAGCTGGATTCCATCGGCGGCAATGTCCGGATCGGCAGCTCTGAGCTTTTTGTAGCTGAGGCATGTGAGTATACAAACAGCTTCTTAAGCTTCCATCCGACGATCGCAGTCATCCTGAATGTCGAGGCGGATCATCTGGATTTCTTCAGCGGCATCGAGGATATCCGGCACAGCTTCCGAAGGTTTGCGGAGCTCCTTCCGCAGGATCCCACGGGTCTTCTGATCCTGAACGGAGACATCACGGACAGGTCGTACTTCACGGAGGGACTCGGCTGTGATATCGTGACTTATGGAAGCGGAGACGATTGTGACTATACGGCACATGACATCTCTTATGATGAGAAGGCCTGCGGCCACTATACGCTGGTCATCCGGGGCAGCGAGATCCGCAGGATCGATCTTGGCGTTCCGGGAGAGCACAACGTATATAACTCTCTTGCTGCCATCGCGGTCGCGGACAGGCTCGGTATCGGACTGGATGTGACGGCGGACGCGCTTCAGAAGTACAGCGGCGTAAAACGTCGGTTTGAGTATAAGGGCACCCGGAACGGTTTTACGATCCTGGACGACTATGCCCATCATCCGCAGGAGATCGAAGCAACGCTGCGCGCGGCACTGATGTATCCGCACAAAAAGATCCACGTGATCTTCCAGCCGCATACCTATACCAGAACCAAGGCACTTCTGCATGAATTTGCGGATGCGCTCGGAACAGCGGATGAGGTCATCCTGGCGGATATTTACGCGGCGAGAGAGAAAAACACGATCGGCATTAGCTCCGCGGATATCGGCGACCTGATCAACGAGGCAGGCGGAAATGCGGTCTATATCCCCACCTTTGAGGAAATAAAAAAATATGTTCTTGAGAAAGTTCAGGAAGGCGATTTGTTGATAACTATGGGCGCCGGAAACGTCGTAGATATCGCAGATCAGCTGATTTCCGAATAGTTATCCACTTTATCCACAGAGATGTACACAAATTATGTAAATCTTCTCTGTGGATTTTATTTTGGCTGAACCACTGGAATCAAGCCGTTTCGCGAAAAGGTGTCCACTTTATCCACAACATATTTATGGAAACCGCCGTGCTATTTTCATTTCAAAACCGTTGTGCTAAGATAGTTTACAGGTAAGCAAACGGAGTTTTTGAGATGAGTTACACAGATCTTTTTCAAATAGACGCAACAGTGGTTGCGAACGAATTTTTAGATAAATATATGCCTAAGGCAAACGGGGACTACGTCAAGGTCTACCTCTATCTGTTGAAGAACCGCGTCAACGGGATCGACGTTGAGACGATCGCTGAGCATCTGCAGCTGACGGAGGGAGATGTACGCAGGGCGATCCGCTACTGGGAGGAGCAGGGGATCGTATCCGTCGGAGAAACCGCGAAAACCGGCGGGAAGAAGACGGATACTGCAGCCGGAGCGGATGATGCTCCCGTGGCGGGGGAGGCTTCTTCCGGCAAGGCTGCACAGGAAGGCGCACTGCCGGACAGCGGGCTTCGTGATCATTATCGCAGTGCGGAGGGTAAAGAAGCGCTCGACCGTTTATCTTCGGACGAGGAGTTTGGAGAGCTGCTCTTTATTGTTCAGAAGTACCGCTCCAAGATCCTGACGGAACGGGAAGAGCAGGTCCTTGCGTACCTGTACGACGGTCTGAAGCTTCCATGCGACGTTCTTGATTATCTGGTGGCGTACTGTGTCGAATCCGGACACAACAGCATGCGGTATATCGAGAAGACCGGCCTGGACTGGGCACAGAGAGGCATCCGGGACGTCAAAGCGGCCAAACAGCGGACCCGGGAGTTTGACAGGATTCGTGAGGAGAAGACCGAGAAGAAATCATCCGGATCAAGCCGTCAGGGTATGACCAGAGAAACTGACCTTGATGCGCAGCTTCTGGATATGGTGATCAAAAGGAAGATGGTTTAATGGCACTGACCAGAGAACAGTACGATGAGGCCATGCGGGTCTTAAACGACCGGCGGACCGAAGCGCTTTACAGACAGCAGAAGAAGCAGTAAGCGGTGGAGAGCCGGCTTCCTGCTGTTCGTGTATATAATGAGAAGATAGCGGAACTGGCTTCGGAAGAGATCAAAGCCAGGCTGAGCAAAAATATGGCCCGTGTCCGCAGCCTTCAGCAGGAAAGAAGAAAGCTCACCGGGAAAAAGCAGGAACTCCTCAAGGAGCACGGATATGGCAGTGACTGTATGGAAGTCGAGTATCACTGCAGCATCTGCAAGGATACGGGATATGTCGGCCATGAAAAATGCAGATGCCTGAAACAGCTTGAGTCGGAGATCCTCAACCGGGAAGCCGGGCTTCCGAGCCTGCTTTCCAAAGAAAATTTCTCAACATTTGACTTAAGTGTTTTTGATACGAAGGAGTATCTGAAGGAACTGCTTCCGGGGATCCGTGAGACCCAGCAGGACTACATGCGCAGTGACATCATCCCTGCGGTGCGCACTTATCTCCGGGACTATGAAAAGGAAGGCAGCCACAACATTCTGATGATCGGCCCGCCGGGCACGGGCAAGACTTTTTTAAGCAACTGCATTGCCAAGGCACTGATCGACCGGCAGCATACGGTCGTCTATGAACGGGCGGATCATATGTTCGGGCTGATGTCCAAAGAGTATTTCGCGCGGGAAAAGGATGAGACCATTGAACAGTGGATCGGCCGCTTTGAGACCTGCGAACTCCTGATCCTCGACGACCTCGGGACCGAGTTCATGTCAGAATATACAAAATCAGCACTTTTTTCGCTAATTTCCAATAGACTTTCTGCAGGGCTTTCAACTATAATATCAACGAACTTGTCACTGAACCAGATCAAGAAGATCTATGGGGAGCGTATTTCTTCCCGTCTGATGGGAGAGTATCTTCTTCTCCCGTTTTTCGGAGCTGATCTGCGTACCCGGGTCAGACCGGAGATGTAACAGGGAATCAGGAGATACATTCAATCAGAGAGGGGAGTTGCCAGATGAGCGAAAACGAACTGTTTACGTATTTTACAAAAGCAAGCGATATTGAAAAAGAGACCGTGCCGGTCGGCCCCATCGGACTGGTACCCCTGAAAGGAACTGAAAAGCTGGCAGAGATCATTGATTCTTTTCTTGTCAACTGGCGTCGTGAAAGAGGCGTGGAAGAAAAGCAGAGCCTGGTTTTTGCCGGATATGAGAAAGACAGTTATATTGTTGAGGCAGACTGCCCGCGATTCGGCTCCGGTGAAGCGAAGGGAATCATTACTTCCACAGCCAGAGGCGAGGACCTGTATTTCCTTGTCGATGTTACGAACTATTCCATTTCTTACAATGTAGGCGGCGTCCGGAACCATTACTCACCGGATGACCACTATCAGGACCTAAAGCGTCTGATTGCGGCTTCCGCAGGCAAGGCGAAGCGCATGACGGTCATTATGCCCTTCCTCTATGGCGGAAGGCAGCATAACCGCAACGGCAGGGAATCTCTTGACTGCGCGCAGATGCTGAAGGAACTGGTCAGCATGGGCGTGACCGACATCATTACCATTGACGCCAACGATCCGCGTGTACAGAACGCGATCTCGCTGCACAGCTTTGATACGGTGTCCCCCACCTATCAGTACATCAAGGCGCTGTGCCGCAATTACAGCGACATTGACTTTGACTCCGACCATCTGATGGTCATCAGCCCGGACGAAGGCGGCATGCGCCGCGCCATCTATTTCGCGAATGTCCTCGGCGTGGACATGGGTATGTTCTATGTCCGCAAGGACTACGCACGCGTGATCGACGGCGAGCATCCTGTTGTGGCACACGAGTTCCTGGGTTCCGATGTCGCGGGCAAGGACGTCATCATCGTGGATGATATGA
>JAFTBX010000149.1 GCA_017455005.1 Lachnospiraceae bacterium
CAGGTCAAGTGGGTATTCGAGGATGACGAGCATGACGCAGAGAAGGCTCTGAACGCTTACAACACCCTGAAGGACCAGGGCCTGCAGATCATGGTCGGTACCGTTACTTCCGGTCCGTGCCTTGCAGTCGTAGAAGAGACCGCTGACGACAACATGTTCCAGATCACTCCGTCCGGTTCCACCCAGGACATCACGATCAACGAGAACGTATATCGTATGTGCTTCTCCGATCCTGACCAGGGTAAGAAGTCCGCTGAGTACATCGGCGAGCATCAGATCGCAACCAAGATCGGCGTTATCTATGACAGCTCCGACCCGTATTCACAGGGTATCTACGAGACCTTCGAAGAGGAAGCTCCCGAGCGTGGCCTCGAGGTCGTAGCAGCTGAAGCATTCACCGCTGATTCCAAGACCGATTTCAAGACCCAGATCCAGAAGATGAAGGACGCAGGCGCTGAGCTCGTATTCCTTCCGTTCTACTATACCGAGGCTTCCCTGGTACTTCAGCAGTCCAAGGAGCTTGACTACTCCCCGATCTTCTTCGGATGCGACGGTATGGACGGTATCCTGAGCCTGGACGGCTTCGATACTTCCCTTGCAGAGGGACTTCTGCTTCTGACTCCGTTCGCAGCTGACGCTGACGACGAGCTTACCCAGAACTTCGTCAAGGCTTATGATGAAGCTTATCATGAGGTTCCGATCCAGTTCGCAGCTGACGGCTACGATGCAGTTTATGTCATCAAGGCAGCCGCTGAGGCAGCAGGCATCACCCCGGATATGAGCGCAAGCGACATCTGCGACGCTCTGAAGGGCGTTATGGGCGACATCAAGCTTGACGGTCTGACCGGTGAGAACATCACCTTCACTCCGGAAGGCGAGCCGGATAAGGCTCCGAAGGCTGTCGTCATCGAAAACGGCGCTTACAAGGCTATGGACTGATGACCGGATGAGGTCTCACTATTATCGAATAATCGTATAACTGATTGGTGCTGGGCTGCATGAAAATTGCAGCCCAACACTGGTTCTAATAAGAAGCACGGAAGGATAGAAGGGTAGTTTATATGGCCAGTTTTCTGACATATCTGATCAGCGGCATCAGCCTGGGTGCAGTCTACGCGATCATCGCGCTGGGCTACACGATGGTTTACGGCATTGCCAAGATGCTGAACTTTGCGCACGGCGACGTCATCATGATCGGCGCCTATGTGGCGTTCCTGATTTTCTCAACGCTGGGGCTGAACCCGATCCTTGCCGTCATCGTATCCATGCTGGCCTGCACCGTGCTCGGCATCACCATCGAGCGGATCGCATATAAGCCTTTAA
Source organism: Lachnospiraceae bacterium (assembly GCA_017455005.1). Lineage (GTDB taxonomy): Bacteria > Bacillota > Clostridia > Lachnospirales > Lachnospiraceae > Avilachnospira. Next base: position 1,324 of record JAFTBX010000149.1, read on the forward strand.
GAGGCGCGTCCTCCTTAAGTGTTCTGATCACGGCGATCGGCGTCAGCTATTTCCTGCAGAACTCCGCACTGCTGATCTTCGGCGCGGACTCTAAGACATTTACATCCCTGGTGAGCTTCCCGCCGATAAAACTCATGGGCGGAAGCGTCGTCATCAGTTCCGTTACGATCGTGACGATCCTCGCTTCTGTCATCATCATGATCGCGCTCACCACCTTTATCAATAAGACCCGTACCGGACAGGCCATGCTGGCCGTTTCCGCGGATAAGGGCGCCGCGACCCTCATGGGTATCGACGTGAACCGCACCATCGCGATCACCTTCGCCATCGGCTCCGCCCTGGCTGCGATCGCGGGCATTCTGCTTTGCTCCGCGTATCCGGCGCTTTCCTCTACCACAGGTGCCATGCCCGGTATCAAGGCATTCACCGCAGCCGTCTTCGGCGGCATCGGTTCCATCCCCGGCGCCATGATCGGCGGCCTCGTGATGGGCATCATCGAAAACCTTTCCAAGGCATACATCAGTTCACAGCTTGCGGACGCCATCGTCTTCGGCGTACTGATCGTCGTACTCCTCGTCAAGCCGACCGGCCTGATGGGCAAAAAGATCCAGGAGAAGGTTTAATATGAGCTACAGATCAAAAACTTTCAAATCAAATATGATTACATACGGCCTCGTTGCCGTTTTCTATATCATCTGTGAGGCGATGCTGAAGTCGGGCCACATGAGCTCGCTGATGCAGGGCCTCCTGGTGCCGCTTTGCTACTACATGGTGCTGGCGGTCTCCCTGAACCTTGTCGTCGGTATCAGCGGCGAGCTTTCCTTAGGACACGCCGGCTTCATGTGCATCGGCGCATTCTCCTCCGCTGTGTTCGCAAGCACGGCTGGAAAAGGCATGGCGGATGTTCCTGAGCTTATCATCGCGCTCATCATCGGCGCGGCGTTTGCGGCGCTCTTCGGATTCCTGATCGGCATCCCGGTCCTTCGTCTTCGCGGCGACTACCTCGCGATCGCGACCCTTGCCTTCGGTGAGATCATTAAGAACGTTATCAATGCCGTCTATCTCGGCGTTGACTCCCACGGCATGCATGTGTCCTTAAAGGACGTCAAGAGCCTCCATCTGGAGGACGGCGGCCAGGTTATCATCAAGGGCGCGCAGGGCATCGGTAAGCTTCCGAGAAACGCGACATTTACCCTCGGCATCATCCTGGTGTTCCTGACACTCTTTATCGTACTGAACCTTGTAAACTCCAGGCAGGGACGCGCTATCATGGCGGCCCGCGACAACCGTATCGCGGCAGAGTCCGTTGGCTTAAGCGTTTCCCGCTATAAGATGACCGCTTTCGTCATCTCCGCGGCACTCGCGGGTATGGCGGGCGTGCTCTACAGCCACAACCTCGCAAACCTTCAGGCGACCTCCAAGAACTTCGGCTACAACCAGTCGATCCTGATCCTGGTCTTCGTCGTCCTCGGCGGTATCGGAAATATGAGAGGATCGCTTATCGCGGCATTCCTTCTGACCCTGCTTCCCGAGAAGCTTCGTTTCCTTTCGAACTACCGTATGCTGATCTACGCGGTCGTCCTGATCGCGATGATGATCGTGAACTCCTCACCCAAGATCGTTGCATGGCGCAAGGTCATGGCGGAGAAGTACTTTAAGCGCGGCAAGGCAGGCATCGATGAGCCGGAAGCAGCCGCAGCGGCAGAACATGTGCCGACGGTGGATGAGGCAGCTTCAGAGATCACAGCGGACCTTGCTGCAGCCGAAAAGGAAGCGGCACGGATCGATGAACACGAAGCAGACAACAATGCAGAAAAGGAGGACTGATCATGGCTGAGACAACTGAGAGATACCTCCTTGACGTAGATAACATCAGCATCGCCTTCGGCGGTCTGAAAGCGGTTGACCATTTCAGCGTCAAGATCCGCAAGAACGAGCTTTACGGCCTGATCGGCCCGAACGGCGCCGGCAAGACGACCGTATTCAACCTGCTGACCGGCGTATACAAGCCGGACGCGGGCAGTATCGTTCTGGACGGGGATAACATCACCGGCAAGACAACCGTGGAGATCAACCACGCCGGCATTGCCCGTACCTTCCAGAACATCCGTCTGTTCAGCAACTTAAGCGTCCTTGACAACGTCAAGGTCGGCCTGCATGAGCACTATAAGTACAGCCTCGTGGAGGGTATCCTGCACCTTGTGAAGTATCGTTCCACCGAGAACGCGATGGACGAGCGCGCGATGGAGATCCTGAAGGTCTTCGAGCTTGACGGCTACGCGGACTTTAAGGCGTCCCAGCTGCCCTACGGTAAGCAGCGTAAGCTTGAGATCGCGAGAGCCCTTGCGACGGATCCGAAGCTCCTTCTCCTGGATGAGCCGGCAGCCGGCATGAACCCGCAGGAGACGGTAGAACTCATGGATACGATCCGTTTCGTCCGTGACAAGTTCGACATGACGATCCTTCTGATCGAGCACGACATGCGCCTCGTCAGCGGTATCTGCGACGAGCTGACGGTCCTCAACTTCGGCCAGGTCCTCTGCCAGGGCGAGACGAAGGAAGTTCTTAACAATCCGGAAGTCATCAAGGCGTACCTCGGTGACTGATAAACTAATACGGGAATGACTGATATGGAAAATATCCTCGAGATCAAGAATTTAAACGTATACTACGGCGTCATCCACGCCATCAAGGACGTGTCCTTTACCGTCCGGCAGGGTGAGATCGTGACGCTGATCGGCGCGAACGGCGCAGGCAAGACCACGACGCTGCAGACGATCACCGGACTGATCCCGCCGAGAAGCGGAGAGATCATCTATCACGGCAAGTCCATCAATAAGATCCCCGGACATAAGCTCGTGAGCCAGGGCATGGCGCACGTGCCGGAGGGCAGAAGAGTATTTGCTGACCTTACGGTCTACCAGAACCTGATGCTGGGCGCTTATACGCGCACGGACAAGGCAGGGATCGACGACGACCTGGAGATGGTCTACACCCGTTTCCCGCGCCTTAAGGAGCGTGTGAATCAGCCCGCAGGAACGCTTTCCGGCGGTGAGCAGCAGATGCTCGCGATGGGCAGGGCGCTAATGTCCAAGCCCCGCATGATGCTGATGGACGAGCCTTCCATGGGCCTTTCGCCGATCTACGTCAACGAGATCTTCGACATCATCCGCAAGATCAATGAAGACGGCGTGACGATCCTTCTCGTCGAGCAGAACGCGAATAAAGCGCTTAATATCGCTAACCGTGCCTACGTTCTTGAGACCGGCCGTATCGTTCTTGAGGGCGATGCGAAGCAGCTGCTTACTGACCCTCAGGTCAAGGCGGCGTACCTGAGCGAATAAATACACGGAAATCACTATAAAGAACGTTCAAATCCCCTTCTACGGTTCCCCTCCCGCTCCGATTTTTGCATTGGGATAATCCAATGAAGCAAAAATCGTTGCTGCGGGCCGCCGACGTCCGTAGAAGGGGATTTTTCGTTCTGCTACATATGCCTGAATCGTTCCATAATAAAACCCCCGAACCGCTCTGGTCCGGGGGTTTTTCTAGGGGTTACTATGAAAGGCAACTTTGCCGTCAAATAGCTTTGTATCTATCAGGCAGCCTTCTTCTTGCCGGTGATCGCATCCATCAGCATTGCGATCGCACCGTCGCCGGTGACGTTGCAGGCAGTACCGAAGGAGTCCTGTGCGATGTACAGAGCGATCATCAGGGTCAGCATGTTGTCATTGAAGCCAAGCATGGACTCGAGGATACCGAGAGCAGCCATAACTGCGCCGCCCGGAACGCCGGGTGCTGCAACCATGGTGACGCCCAGCATCAGGATGAACGGGAACATCTGACCGAAGGTTACCGGCCAGCCGTTCAGCATCATAACCGCGATGGAGCAGCTGGTAAGGGTGATGGTGGAACCGGAAAGGTGAATGGTTGCGCAAAGCGGAATAACGAAGTCAGCGATCTTGGAAGAGCAGCCGTTCTTCTTGGTGCACTCCAGGGTGACCGGGATGGTAGCAGCAGAAGACTGGGTGCCGATAGCGGTCATGTAAGCCGGGATCATGTTCTTGATCATGCTGATCGGGTTCTTCTTCGCGAAGGTACCTGCAACAGTGTACTGGAAGAGGATGATGATCAGGTGCATGCAGATGATGATGACGAATACTCTTGCGAATACGCTCATGATCTCAGCTACGGTGCCTGCATAGGTCATGTTCGCGAAGATACCGTAGATATGGAACGGTAACAGCGGGATCAGGACGCCTGCAACAACGCCTTCGACGATCTTCTGGAACTCGTGGAAGATGTTTCTTAAATGCTCGGAGTTGGTGACTGCAATACCGATACCCATGATGAAGGAAGTGATCAGGGCAGTCATGACACCCATCAGCGGCGGCATCTCTACGGTGAAGAGACCGGACAGCATGGTATCTTCAGCGTTCTGAGCGTTATCCATAACGATGGAACCAACCTTCAGGAAGGTCGGGAAAAGTACGGAGTCTACGCAGAATGCGAAGGAACCGGAGATCAGTGTGGAAACATAAGCGACACCTGCAGTCAGAGCCAGGGTAGCGCCTGCGCCTGCACCGAGGTCAGCGATACCGGGAGCAACGAATCCGATGATGATCAGCGGAATACAGAAGCTTAAGAAGTTTCCGAAAATACTGTTGAATGTTGCACCGATACGGATGATGATCGGAAGATCAGCGCTGCGTGCGATGGTACCGACAACAAGACCGAGTACGATGGCAATGATCAGTTTCGGCAGCAGGCCGATTTTCTTTTTACCTGTTGACATTGTTCTTTTTACCTTCCGCATCCCCCGCGGAAGGCCCCTCCTTTTCTAAAAAATGCGCTATTTAATAAGCCGAACCGACGGTCCGGTTTATTACGAATGGATGGCCGGGGATCTGGGTCTTACAGGATCATGGAAGATCTGCAGGCACTTCGGAACCGGATGGTTCCTGATACGATCCCCGGTGGCTGGATTGTAAATCAGTCGGATTTGATTAGTTGAGCAGACGGTATCCCCGTTTGGTCATATCCTCACGGATCTTTGAAATGTGAGCCTGGTCACGCGTCTCAAGCGTCAGAGTAACAACGCAGGAGTTGACCTCGGTCTTCGCATCTTCACGCTCATGCTGGATGTCCAGGACGTTTGCGCCGTTATCGGCAACGACCTGCAGGAGCTGCGCGAGATTACCCGCCTTATCGATGAGCTTCGTGGAAAGCTGAACGATACGGCCGGTCTTCTGCAGACCCTTGGTGATGATACGTGAAAGAGTGGTGATATCTACATTACCGCCGGAAACAAGAGCGACAGTCTTTAAGGAAGTGTCGACCTTGTTGAAGAGGTAAGCGGCAACAGTCGTAGCGCCGGCACCTTCCGCAACGGTCTTCGGGCCCTCAAGAAGAGCGACGATCGCAGCAGCGATCTCGTCCTCGGTAACAGTGACGATGTCATCGACATACTTGGATACGATGTCGAAGGTAAGGTCGCCGGGGGTCAGGACATGGATACCATCCGCGATGGTCGGGCCGTCCTTGACAGTGGTGATCTCACCGTTGCGGCGGGATACAAACATGGAAGGAACAGTAGCAGCCTGTACGCCGATGACCTTGACGTTCGGACGCATGGACTTAATGGCAGTTGCAACACCTGAGATCAGTCCGCCGCCGCCGATCGGGACGATGACCTGGTCAACGTCCGGTACCTGGTCGAGGATATCGAGACCGATGGTACCCTGGCCTGCGATAACGTAGGGATCATTGAACGGATGCGCGAAGACATAGCCTTTTTCCTTGCTGAGGCGCTCTGCCTCACGTGCAGCATCATCATAGATGCCGGGTACCAGGACGACTTCCGCGCCGTATGCACGGGTAGCTTCGACCTTCAGGATCGGAGCGCCTTCGGGCATGCAGATGACGGACTTGATGCCGAGCTTGGTAGCGGAAAGGGCAACGCCCTGTGCATGGTTACCTGCGGAGCAGGCAATGACGCCGTGGGATGCTTCTTCAGGAGTCAGCTGGCGGATCTTGTTGTATGCGCCGCGGATCTTGAAGGAACCGGTTTTCTGCAGGTTCTCGGACTTGATGTAGAGATTCTTGCCGAGACGGGTAGAGGTGACCATGGGGGTAAGCTCAGCTACCCCTTTGAGTGCCTCTCTGGCCTCCTGAATCATTTCAAGAGTTACTTTCTGTTCCATAATGAACGCCTCCATAGAGTATATAAATAATCTCTGACGATCTATATAATGCCCCCGCGGCTTCATGATCAGTATAATAAATAACCCGTTATCAATAAACCGACTGCCGGTTTACGGCAGAAGCTCTGTTTCAGTATAAATAAGAGAGATCTGCCGCAAGTCGTTAAATTTACTATACAAAACACGAAATCGCGATTGCATTTTCGTTAAATTTAATATATCATATTTTAAAAATAAATCAAATTCATGATTTTAATAAATCTGATGAAATTAAATCAATACAAAGTACATTAAAGTACAAACAATGTAAACTCCTATTCATAAAGCTTATCAAACCGGGGGAAAACCATGGAAATCCGTCAACTGATCACCTTCATCCGCGTCGTACAGTTTCAGAGCTTCTCGAAGGCTGCCGAGAGTCTCGGCTACAGCCAGTCGGCCGTCACGATCCAGATCAAAAACCTGGAGCAAGATCTGAACACGCACCTATTTGACCGCATCGGAAAGCGGGTCTCGCTGACGCCGCAGGGCGAGCGCTTCCTGACCTATGCCTACAACATTATTAATGAAATGAACCATGCGAAGGTGGCGCTGGACGATAAGAAAGAGCTGACCGGGTCCTTAAAGATCGGCACGGTCGAGTCGCTCTGCTTTACGAAGTTCCCGCAGATCTTAAAGAAGATGCGCGAGCTCCATCCGGGCGTCTCGATCCAGCTGAAGGCGACGACGCCGGAGGATGCCCTCGAGATGATGGAGCATAACGAGGTCGACCTTGTTTACATACTTGACGACCCGCATTATAACAACAACTGGCATAAGGCGATGGAGGTAGAGGAGAACATAGTCTTTGTCTGTTCCCCGGAGTACGCGGTCACGCGCCAGGCGGAGATCCGCGTCGTCCATCTCCTGAAATACCCCTTCATGCTGACGGAAAGGGACGCAAGCTACCACAGGAAGCTCGACCAGATGCTCGCGACAAGAGATATCCTCTTAGAGCCCTTCTTAGAGATCAGCAACACCGAGTTCATCATTAAAATGCTGACGGAAAATGAAGGCGTCTCGCTCCTTCCGTACTTTACGGTAGAGCAGCACATCCGTGAGGGGCGCCTCGCGCTCCTTGACGTCGTGGACTTAAAGATCCAGATGTACCGCCAGATCTTCTATCATAAGGAGAAATGGGTGACGGCCGAGATGGAAGAGTTCATCCGGCTTGCGAAGGAGACGTAACTTAAAGTTTTTTATCATGCTGATTGAAATGTTCAATTTGATTTACGGATCGTGACATACTAAACTGAATATAAGACTAAAAAAGGAAGCGGGACAGTATGAACGTTTTTGACATTATCGGACCGGTCATGATCGGCCCGTCAAGCTCACATACGGCAGGCGCGGTGCGTCTCGGACATATCGCGAACAAGGTCTGCGACGGAAGGACCCCGAAGGAGGTCGTGATCACCCTCTCCGGTTCGTTTGCGCGCACCTACCGCGGACACGGTACGGACAGGGCGCTGCTCGCAGGTATCATGGGCTATCACAGCTATGATCCGGAGATCCGTGACGCGCTCGAGATCGCTAAGAAGCGCGGCATCAAGTACAGCTTCGTGAAGGAAGATATCCCCGGCGCGCATCCCAACACGGCACGCATTCACTGCATCTATGAGGACGGCGAGGAGTCCACGGTCGAAGGCGCTTCGGTCGGCGGCGGCAACATCCGCGTCGATCTCGTAAACGGTATGCACGTGGACTTTAACGGCGAGTTCAACACGGTCCTGATCCTGCATCAGGATATGCCGGGCGTGATCGCGGACGTGACAAACTACATGCGCCTTGTGTATCCGGACCTGAATATCTGTAACTTCCACCTTTCACGTAAGGAACGCGGCGGCGAGGCCCTGATGACGATCGAACTGGAAGGACCGCCCCCGGAGGGACTGACAGACGGACTCAGAAGGCTGAATCACGTGATCAATGCGCTGATCGTGCGGAAGCTTTAAGGAATGGTGACAGATATGAGACTGAAATATGATTCGATAAAAGAGATCACGGACGCTGCCAGGTCAGCGGGCGTAAAGATCAGCGAGCTGGTTCTCGAGGATCAGGCAAGAGTGCTGGATCAGCCGGCAGAGGAAGTCTATGCCCGGATGGAGCGAAGCTTCGACGTCATGTGTGAGGCGGTAAAAACCGGCCTCGATCCCGATTTAAAGTCCATGTCGGGACTTACCGGCGGCGAAGGCGGCGCAATGATGAAGTACGCGACGGAAAACGGCGGCATCGGCGGCACCTTTATGACGAAGGTCATGGCGAGAGCGCTGGCTGTTTCCAACTGCAACGCCTCCATGGGCAGGATCGTGGCGACCCCGACGGCAGGAAGCTGCGGCATCCTTCCTGGATGTCTTGTGTCCATGGTTGAAGACCGCGGCGTAGCGAAAAAGGATGCGGTCATGGCCTGCTTTACCGCAGGCGCCTTCGGCATCGTGATCGCGCAGAACGCCTCGATCGCGGGCGCGGAAGGCGGATGCCAGGCGGAGTGCGGTTCCGCTGCCGGAATGGCTGCTGCGGCCCTTGTAGAGGTCATGGGCGGCACACCGGAGCAGTGCGGGGACGCCCTTGCCATCGCTATCGCAAACCAGATGGGTCTTGCCTGTGACCCGGTTGCAGGCCTTGTAGAGATCCCCTGTATCAAGCGGAACGCGGGCGGCGTCATGATCGCCGTATCCTCCGCGGACATGGCCCTTGCGGGCGTGGGCCCCAAGATCCCGGTCGATGAGTGCATCCTCGCGATGCGTGAAGTCGGACATTCTTTGCCGGAGTCCCTGAAAGAGACTGCAGGCGGCGGCCTTGCGGCGACGCCGACCGGAAGGGCTTTAAAAGAAAAAGTTTTTGGAAAAGTAAAAGAGTGAGACCTGTGAGCCCACAGCCATCGGCTGCGGGCTCGTTTTAGATTTTAAATATTAGGCATATCTTGTGAGATGCATAGACAACAAGCCCCTGTTTTGTGGTATAGTATAAACAGAGAAGTACGACATGCGAAAGGAGGCAGCACATATGAAGCTGACATTTATTGGCGCGGATCATGAAGTAACGGGTTCCATGCATTTGCTGGAGACATCCGACACCAAGATCCTGATCGACTGCGGCATGGAGCAGGGCAAGAACCTTTATCAGAATGCCGAACTTCCCGTAAGCTATAAGGAGATCGATTATCTGCTGCTGACCCATGCGCATATCGATCACTCCGGCATGATCCCGTTCGCTTATCTTAACGGGTTTAACGGAACTATCCTTACGACGAGCGCGTCGATGGACCTGGACGCCATCATGCTTCTTGACTCCGCGCACATCCAGGAGGCGGAAGCGGAGTTTGATAATCGCAAGGGAAAGCGCGCAGGCCGTGAAGAGGTCAAACCTCCTTATACCGTCGAGGACGCGCAGAACTGCCTCAAGCTTTTCAAGGAGGTTCCGTACCATCAGATGGTGGAGCTGAGCGATACCGTGAAGTTCCGCTTTGTGGACGCAGGACACCTGCTCGGATCGGCCTCGATCGAGATCTGGCTCAATGACGTCACGGAGGACGGCAGCCGCGTAGAAAAGAAGATCGTCTTTTCCGGCGATATCGGCAACCACGGAAAACCCCTGATCCGGGATCCGGAGTATATCACCGAGGCGGACTACGTTGTCATGGAGTCCACCTACGGAAACCGCATGCATGAGCGGGGCCTGGACCACCTTGAGGACATGCGCCGTATCATACAGGAGGCACTTGACCGCGGCGGAAACGCGGTATTCCCGGCATTTGCGGTCGGACGTACGCAGGAGCTCCTTTACTTCCTTCGCCAGATGAAGGAAAAGAACATGATCCAGGGTCACGACCACTTCCCGGTCTATGTGGACAGCCCCTTAGCCATCGAAGCGACCAAGGTCTTCCATGAGAATCTGGTGGAATGCTACGATGATGATACCAGGAAGCTTGTCGAGCAGGGCATCAACCCGATCAGCTTTGACGACCTGAACCTGACCGTTACGCAGGAGGAATCGACCGCGATCAACTTCAGTGCGGAGCCTAAGGTCATTATCGCTTCCGCAGGCATGTGCAATGCCGGCCGTATCCGCCACCATCTGAAGCATAACCTCTGGAGAAAAGAATGCTCCATCGTCTTTGCGGGATACCAGGCGGAAGGAACGCTCGGACGCGCGCTGCAGGAAGGTATCGACAAGGTCAAGCTCTTCGGTGAGGAGATCATCGTCCGCGCGCATATCGAGACGATGCGCGATATGAGCTCACATGCGGACCGTGACGGCCTGCTGACCTGGGCTGCGGCGTTTGGCGACATTACGTCCCACGGCCAGTTCTTCCTCGTTCACGGCGAGGACGAAGCAATGAAAGAGCTCTCGGAACTGATCAAGGAGAAGACCGGCAACAAGGTCGACTGTCCGTACAGCGGATCCGTCTTTGACCTTGCGAAGAACCAGTGGGTCTACATGGCGGATCCGGTCTATACGAAGAAGGAAGACGAGATCCAGGTTCGTAACGACGCTGTTACGCTGGATCTGGCAGACGCGTTCAGTGAGCTGCGTGCCGTTGTCGAGCAGACGAAGGTGGGCGCCAACGCGGATAAGAAGAAGCTGGCGGAGGCGATCCGGAAACTGGCGCAGAAGTATAGTTTCAGTTGAGGTTATATATGGGTGTAGTTAGTATTTTCACGGATGGCGCGGCCAAGGGCAATCCCGACGGGCCGGGCGGCTACGGGACGATCCTGCAGTTTACGACGAAGGACGGCGTGCTGCACGAAAAGGAACTGTCCCAGGGATATATCAGGACGACAAACAACCGAATGGAGCTGATGGCGGCGATCGCCGGACTGGAGGCATTGAACCGTCCCTGCATGATCGACCTCTACTCGGACTCCAAGTACCTGGTCGACGCGTTCAATCACAACTGGATCGAAAACTGGGTCAAGAACGACTGGAAGCGCGGCAGAAGCGGCCCGGTCAAGAATATCGACCTCTGGAAGCGCCTTCTGAAGGCCATCGAGCCGCACAAGGTCAACTTCATCTGGGTCAAGGGCCATGACGGCCACCCGGAAAACGAGCGCTGCGACGCGCTCGCAGGGAAAGCAGCGCTGAGCCAGAATCTCATCGAAGATGAGGGCTGCCCGGCGTGATGCTGTGTATGAAATAATCGATGAAATGATGACTGCCCCGCTCATGCGGGGCACCTTCATTATGGAATAAGCCGGACAGGCTCAATGGCCGGCATTCTGGAAGCTTTCTCATAAAGGGGATACGTCCGGAAAGGAAAACATGAAAATAAGATGTAGTTACTGCGGAACATATATCGACGATACACTTGCGACCTGCCCGAACTGCGGCGCGCCCAATGAAGGCGTCGTAAGGACCACGTCCAAGCAGCCGCTCACGATCGGGGAACTGAAGCAGTGGTATCAGGACAGAGGCCTTCCGCCTGCGGAAACGACCCGTTTTTTTATCGGTGAGGACTATAAGGGACCACGGGCCTTCGGCATTTATAAGGACGAAAAGACCGGAAACTGTGTCGTTTATAAGAACAAAGCTAACGGAGAGCGTGCAGTCCGTTATCAGGGTACGGATGAGGCCTATGCCGTAAACGAGCTCTATCAGCGCCTGAAGCAGGAGATCATCGAGCAGAAGAGCAGGTCGGCGGGAAAAGACGGGTCTTACCGAAGCGGCACGGGAGACGGACCAAAAAAGGGAAAGACCTTCATTTTCGGGATCATGGGCGCTGTCATCAGCACAATCGTTGTTGCCGTATCGACAATATTTGGATTCGTTTCGGGCGATGCGCCTGCGGCAGGCTATTATCTGTACGAAGATACGCCGTATTATTACGCGACGGAATCCGGAAACAGCATGTATGACGGCTGGTTTGCCTATGAGCTGGGTGACTGGTACGGACTGATCCGTTCCGACTACATGCCGGAGGCGCTCCGGGAGAACAAGACCGCGAAGGAATACTATGTATCCCGGGACTGGGAGATCGACCTTCCGTGCACGGACTTTCGTGACTCCATTGAGTATCAGGACCTGCTCAATCACTTCGAGGTCGAAACGGGATACTACCAGCATAACGGCAATACCTACTACCATGTAGATGACGCCGCGGAGCTCGGCTGGTATACATATGATACGAACACAGATGACTGGCATGAAGTGAACTATGGCGACCTGCCGGACGAACTCTCGCACCAGACGACGGCAGAGGACTTTTACTACACGCCGGACTGGGACTCAGACACGCAGATCAGGGACTTCGAGGATACAGAGTACTATCGTGAGCACGAGGAGAACAGGAACTCTGACTCCGGCTGGGAAAACTCCGATAACGACAGTGATTATGACTGGGACTCCGGGGACTCATGGGACTCAGGCGGATCCGACTGGGACTCGGACTGGTAAGGGATCAACTGGGTGATCTGACTCTTTAGAAAAACTTTAGAATTGTATGTAAATAAATTAGCACTCAACTCTTGACACTGCTAACACGAGGATATATAATAGCCTACGGTTGCCGGAGATGGGTGCTTTTCTTATTTCCGTAAAGGCCCGAACAGTGATCTGTAAGGGCCCGCAGCAAGGAACAAAGCACGCCATAAGGCATAATTAATTAAGATGATCTTCGGGCTGGGATTCGGATAAAGCCCGCTGGACAAAGGAGGCAATTTATGAAGCTTGTACCGTTGGGAGATAAGGTAGTACTGAAGAAGCTCGTCGCAGAGGAGACGACCAAGTCCGGTATCGTTCTGCCGGGTCAGGACAAAGAGAAGCCGGCACAGGGCGAGGTTATCGCTGTAGGACCGGGCGGAGTTGTTGACGGCAAGGAAGTTGTTATGCAGGTCAAGGCAGGCGACAAGGTCGTTTATTCCAGATATGCCGGCACGGAAGTCGAGCTGGATGGAGAGAAGTTCCTGGTCGTTAAGCAGGGCGACATCCTGGCGATCATCGAGTAATCTATTAAGTAAATGTACATCAGTTAAGGAGATGTTTTGATATGGCAAAGAATATTAGTTACGGTGTAGACGCTCGTAAGTCCATGGAAGCCGGCGTCAACAAGCTTGCAGATACTGTCAGAGTTACCCTTGGCCCCAAGGGCAGAAACGTAGTTCTTGATAAGAAGTTCGGTTCACCGCTCATCACCAACGATGGCGTCACCATCGCGAAGGAGATCGAGCTTGAGGACGCTTTCGAGAACATGGGCGCACAGCTTCTGAAGGAAGTCGCTACCAAGACCAACGATGTAGCCGGTGATGGTACCACCACTGCTACCGTTCTCGCGCAGGCGATGATCAACGAGGGTATGAAGAACCTGGCAGCAGGCGCTAACCCGATCGTTATGCGTAAGGGTATGAAGAAGGCAGTCGAGACCGCTGTCGAGGCGATCAAGGCTGAGTCCAAGAAGGTCAACGGCCGTGAGCAGATCTCCAGAGTCGCAGCAATCTCCGCATCCGACGATGCAGTAGGCGAGATGGTTGCAGACGCTATGGAGAAGGTCTCCAAGGACGGCGTTATCACCATCGAGGAGTCCAAGACCATGCTGACCGAGCTCGACCTCGTTGAAGGTATGCAGTTCGACAGAGGATACCTCAGCGCATATATGTGCACCGATATGGAGAAGATGGAAGCTGAGCTCGATGATCCGTACATCCTGATCACCGACAAGAAGATCTCCAACATCCAGGATATCCTTCCGGTACTTGAGAACATCGTAAAGATGGGCGCTAAGCTCCTCATCATCGCAGAGGATGTCGAGGGCGAGGCTCTGACCACCCTGATCGTCAACAAGCTGCGCGGAACCTTCCAGGTAGTCGCTGTCAAGGCTCCGGGCTACGGCGACAGACGTAAGGAGATGCTGAAGGATATCGCGATCCTGACCGGCGGCACCGTTATCTCCGAGGAGATCGGTCTTGAGCTGAAGGACGCAACCATCGATATGCTCGGCCGCGCTAAGTCCGTAAAGACCACCAAGGAGAACACCATCATCGTTGACGGTATGGGCGATAAGAAGGCGATCAAGGACAGAGTCGGACAGATCAAGGCTCAGCTCGAGGTTACCACTTCCGATTTCGACCGCGAGAAGCTGCAGGAGAGACTTGCAAAGCTGAGCGGCGGCGTCGCAGTTATCCGTGTAGGTGCTGCTACCGAGACCGAGATGAAGGAAGCAAAGCTTCGTATGGAAGACGCTCTGAACGCTACCAGAGCTGCAGTTGAGGAAGGTATCGTTGCCGGCGGCGGCACCGCATACATCCACGCAGCAAAGAAGGTTGCAGCGATCGTTAAGAAGCTTGAGGGCGACGAGAAGACCGGCGCACAGATCGTGCTGAAGGCTCTTGAGGCTCCGCTGTACAGAATCGCTGAGAACGCAGGTCTTGACGGATCCGTTATCGTCAACAAGGTTAAGGAATCCGACAAGGCGATCGGCTTCGACGCTTACAACGAGGAGTATGTCGACATGGTCGACGCAGGCATCATCGACCCGGCTAAGGTTACCAGATCTGCTCTGCAGAACGCTGTATCCGTTGCATCCACCCTGCTGACCACCGAAGCACTGGTTGCTGACATCCCGCAGCCCGAACCGGCTATGCCCGCAGGCGGCGGCATGGGCGGCATGATGTAATCCGCGCGAGCGAGAAGCATCAGACCGAGCGATTCAGGCGGCAAGCAAATAGAATCCAATATAGCCACTAAAGCTATCACAGACCCTGGCGCGAATAAAGCGCCGGGGTTTTTCTATAGCCAACGGTCACGGAGTTATCTTGTCAAAGCGCTTTGCAAAGTCATCTCAAGAGTGTCAGTGGAAAAAGGAGCCCCGGGATACTCAAATAGTGTGATCAGGTTCGATCCGTAATTGATTCCGACCTGGGCCATGTCATTGATACGGTTGAACTTATCAAGAGCGTAACCAGGGTCGCCCATCTTCCCGAATACCTCCAGATAGCACTCTTTCATCGTATAGGGGTTCAGGATCAGAAAGTCAGCATAGATGATGCGACCGCTTTGCAGTTGGATCGGGTATTCCGTCTTATACGGGATATGCCACTCGTAAAGCTTGTTCGCAGTGATGCATTCATTCTTGGAGCGGACGATCTCGCCTCTGGAAGTATGAAAGCTGGAATCCGGATCAAACGGATAGGGGTTAGTAAGATACGGCATGTTTTGCCAGCGGGAGATGTGTAATGATCTGGGAGAGTATCGCGCGGGCGTCAGAGGACCAAAGAGATCAGCGAATTCCAAAAACAGCTTTTCAAGAAGTTCAGGGGTATAAGGAATGGTCTTGCTATGCAGAGACTTAATGCACTTCCTGAGGATGGGAATAGATCGCTTAGCGCAATAAGGAACGATTAGTTTGCGTACAGTGAGGTCGTCCTTATGAACGTAGGAAGTGAGAGCAATGTCACGTACGGTGTCATGAGAATACACACGAAAATATGTATACTTTTGGAACCGGTGTACCTGCAGTGTGTCATCATTGGGTAAGGGGGCGTGGTTAGTCGAATAGGTAAGGAGTTCTGTAAGGTAACTGCTTTCGCTGTGCATGTCGCTGCTCAGATAATAGTTGTACATGGTTTACCTCATTTGTGATGAAGGAATAATGGGCCAGAGAGACTTGATGAAAGGTTGAAAGGGTGCAAATGCAAAAGTGAATAAATGTGAAAGGATGTAAAGGTGTAAAAGCGCGAAGGTGTAAAGATGTAGAGGTGGAAGAGTAGAGGTGAAGCTGATTGTCTGATAGATCAGATGAATAAGGGTTGATTTGTGACATAACGGAAGATAACACACAATTCGGCAACAAACAATACTACTTATTCCGACAACACTTTATATGACATCATAACAAAGTGAATAGATAGACAGTGACTGGAAGAGCCTTCGCTGGAAATGTTGAAGCAATGC
>JAFTBX010000150.1 GCA_017455005.1 Lachnospiraceae bacterium
AACAGGCGTCGAAGGGCCCCATGGCCTATGGCATCCTGAAGGCGCACAATTAGTCTGAGGATATGGACCACATGCGGCTGAAATTTGACTCGCTCGCGAGCCATGACATCACTTATGTCGGCATTATCCAGACCGCAAGGGCGTCGGGGCTGACGGAGTTTCCGATGCCGTATCTTCTGACCAACTGCCACAACAGTCTTTGCGCGGTCGGCGGCACTATCAATGAAGACGACCACAAGTTCGCGCTTTCCGCAGCGCATAAGTTCGGCGGTATCTATGTGCCGGCCAACCTCGGCAATATCCACAGCCTGAACCGCGAGCTGATGGCGGGCGCAGGAAAGATGATCCTGGGATCAGACTCCCATACCCGTTACGGCGCGCTGGGCTGCATGGCGGTCGGCGAAGGCGGCGGCGAGCTTGCAAAGCAGCTGCTCGGACGTACCTATGATTTCGCGCGTCCGGAAACGATCGCGGTGTACCTTACCGGCGCGCCGAAGCCGGGCGTCGGCCCGCACGATGTGGCCCTTTCCATCGTCGGCGCGGTCTATAAGAACGCATATGTCAAGAATAAAGTCATGGAGTTTGTCGGTCCCGGTATCCACGGCCTTTCCGCGGAGTACCGCAACGCCATCGACGTCATGACGACGGAGACGACCTGCTGGAGCTCCATCTGGATGACCGATGACAAGATCCGCGCGTATTATGCGAATGTCGGTCGCCCCGGAGATTATCATGAAGTTCGGCCGGCGGACGTGGCGTACTATGACGGCTGCGTCTACATTGACTTAAGCACTATAGAGTGTACGATCGCGATGCCGATGCATCCTTCCAATACCTATACGATCCGCGAGCTGAAGGAAAATGCCGCGGATATCCTGCATGATACGGAAGTGGCGATGAACGCGCAGATCAAGGGCGCGTCCTTCGACCTGATGAGCAAGCTTCTTCCCGACGGTTCGATCATTACGGACCAGGGTGAGATCGCGGGCTGTGCCGGCGGTACCTTTGACGGCATCATGGCTGCGGCGGATATCCTGAGAGGAAGATCCACCGGAAACGGCGCGTTCTCCTTAAGCATCTACCCGGGAAGCATGCCGGCATACGCGGCGCTTGTGAGAAACGGCGCGGTCGCGGATCTGGTAACCGCGGGCGTCATCATGCGCGAATGCTTCTGCGGTCCGTGCTTCGGCGCAGGCGACTGCCCCGCGAACGGTGAGTTCTCGATCCGACATACGACCCGCAACTTCCCGAACCGTGAAGGCTCCAAACCCGATGAGGGACAGATGGCGGCAGCAGCGCTCATGGACAGCCGTTCGATCGCGGCGACGGCAGCCAACGGTGGCAAGCTTACCGCGGCGACGGAACTGGATGTCGAGTATACCGAGCCGGTCTACGAGTTTGACGGCGGCATCTATGAAAAGAGAGTGTATAACGGCTGGGGCAATCCGGAACCGGAGCATGAACTGAAATTCGGTCCCAACATCAAGGACTGGCCGGCGATGCCGTCCATGTCCGATGATATGCTCGTCAAGATCTGCAGCTATATCGACGATCCGGTCACGACGACAGATGAACTGATCCCGTCGGGCGAGACCTCAAGCTATCGTTCCAATCCGGAGAGGCTTTCGGAGTTTGCGCTCTTTAAGCGTGATCCTGAGTACGTCGGACGCAGCAAAGTGATGCGCGCGTATGATCGGGAAAGGATCGCAAGCGGCAAGGTAGCGGATGAAGTGCTGGCGGTCTATGACGCGCTCCGGAAGTTCGGTCTGGAGATTGATCCTGCGGGCACGAACATCGGCTCCACGATCTTCGCGAACATGCCGGGTGACGGCTCCGCAAGAGAGCAGGCGGCATCCTGCCAGAGAGTTATGGGCGCATCAGCCAACTTTGCGAAGCAATACGCGACCAAGCGCTACCGCTCCAACTGCATCAACTGGGGCATGGTTCCGTTCCTCGTGAACTATCCGGAGCTGCTGGAACTCGGGGACTATATCTTTGTGCCGGATATCCGGAACGCTGTCCTCGAAAACCGTGAAGAGATCCGTGCCTACTGTGTGAAGCCTGACGGCAGAGTCCTTCCGTTTATTACGACGACCGGACCGCTCACAAGGGACGAGCGCCAGATCATCGCGGACGGATGCCTGATCAATTATTATAAGTATCACTGAGAAAAATGATGCTGAAGAATGTGAAGATAAAGTCAACGACTGCCATACTTGTGATGAGTATGGCAGTTATATTGTTTTAGGATATCCGAGATATGCTGAAAGACCGCTGCATAACGCCTTCAGCTTCTGAAGAATACTTTGTTTTTCATCTTCAGGCGGAAGGGATCTGAATGAAATGCTGACGGCGGCGGTGATCTTTCCCGTATGATTACGGATCGGACAGGCAAGATTGCAGACATCCGCCTGGTACTCTCCGGAGTCTTCGGCGTATCCATTCGCGGATACTGTGCCTAATTCTTCAATAAACTCGATATAGTTCAGAATGGTATGGGAAGTATATCGGCGGATCTCCGTATCATGGAAATACGTTCGGATCTCTTCGTCATCATAGTTCAGCATGAAGAGCTTTCCGGGCGCGGATGCATAGAGGGGGAGTTTTAAAGTAAAGATACTGCCCGAAGATACGCGGTTCCCACAGTCTGCCTCATATACCGGTACCGCATAGGAATCCTTCTCTGTAAAGATGGAAACCTGATGTCCGATTTCGGCAGAGAAGTTCAGGACCTGAGTTTCATAGCAGTCCTGAATGAAGGGATGCATGGAAGGCACTACCAGCCCTGTATGGTACAGCCCCCATCCGAGTTTGTATCGGACGATCGGTCCGACGGACTTATCGACAAATCCAAGATAAAGCAGTGTGTCAAGGATTCTGTGCACACTGCTTTTGCTGATACCGAGAGATCTGCTGAGCGTCTGCAGCGTGACTCCGGATGCGCCGGCATTTTCCCTGATATAGCTGAGGATCTCGGCGGCTTTAGTCAGGGTATGAAGGGGATATCTGGGTTCTGATGGTTCTGTCATAGTCAGGGTCTCCTGTTTATCTTTGGGCAGTTTACAGCCTTATCTCCAGTATAATCGAGTAGATACGTTCTGTAAATCGGAATTCGATCAATGACCGTTCTGATATGCGGAACGCTTTTTTATTTATATTCCATTTCCTGACGGATTATTCGCCGGAATGAAGTATCTCCGAGCAGAATCGCTTGTCCGGCAAGTGGGTTCTTTCTATGATAAGAGTGTCGAGATACTATCCCGCTTTTCAGGCGGAGACAGCGTTCAAAGAAGGAGGAGAACATGAAAAAATCATTATCAGTGATTCTTGCACTGACTATGGCGGCTAGCCTCGCAGCATGCGGCGGTTCTTCAGGAAGCCAGCCCACTACAGCGGCACCGGCTGCACCGGCAGAAACCCAGGCAGGGGCGCCTGCAGCATCAGAGGCGGCACCGGCTGCAGCAGAAGCAGCAGCTCCTGCTGGTGAGGATGATACGCTGAGAGTCATCCAGGTATACGATCCCGGTACATTCCAGCCCGGTAATAACGATGAGCAGAGTTACAACCGTATCACCGCTCAGATCTATGATACACTGTTCCGCTTTGATGCCAACGGCGAACTTCAGCCCTGGCTGGCAGAGAGTTACGAGTGGGATGATGAGACCCATATGAGAGTGCATCTGCGTGACGGCATTAAATTCTCTGACGGATCACCTTTTACAGCAGAGGATGTCATCTGGACCATCACATATGCGATCGAGACCAATCTTCCGAACGCAAAGTATAACCTGATTGACGCTGAAGGCTGTGAGGTCGTGGATGACCTTACCTGCATCATTGCTACCAAGTTTCCGGTTGGTGGACTTGCAAACCATCTGGCATATCCGCAGTGCTGCATCGGCTCCAAGAAAGCCTTTGAAGAAGGCGGCGGAGACTGGCTCGGTGCTTCTGTAGTCGGTACCGGCGCATACAAGCTGGTAGATTATACCCCGGGCGACATCATTCACCTCACTGCAAACGAAAACTTCTGGGTTGAGGGTGAGCCGAAGGTCAAGAACCTTGAGCTCCGTGTTGTTTCTTCCGGTGAGGCAAGAGCTACCGAAGCAAAGACCAAGCAGTATGACATCGTTCTGACCCCGAATGCAAGAGAACTTGATCTGCTGGATTCCATGGACGGTATCCATGTAGAATACGGTCAGACCGCAAAGACCACCTACATGCTTCTGAATGTCAAGCATGCTCCGATGGATGATGTCAGAGTACGTGAGGCATTTGCAAGAGCAATCGATATCCCGACTACCGTTAAGCTGGCATATGGCAACTTCGGTAATCCTGCAAAGGCATTTATCGTTCCGGGCATCCTCGGCGCAAATGAGGAGACCTATCAGAAGTATTTCGGAGCCGGTCATGATATCGAGACCGCAAAGGCTCTTCTGGCAGAGGCAGGTTATGAAAACGGCGTAGATATGGAAGTTACGGTAGCTTCTACCGATACTCAGCGCTGCGATATCTGCGAAGCGATCCAGGCTCAGGTACTTGAAGCAGGAATCAACCTCAGCATCAACAAGATGGAAGATGCTCCTCTTCGTGAGTACGTTAACGACGGACAGCATCAGATGGTTCTTTACGGATTTACAGCAAATACCATGGAGGCCGACGGTTTCCTGAACCAGCTCCAGCCGGGTTCCAGTGCATTAAAGCGTATCGGTTACGATCGTCAGGAGTTCTTCGACAGATATCAGGAAGGCTGCGGCATCCAGGATCGTGAAGAGCGCGGCAAGGTCTGGGAAGAGTGCCTTGAGATGCTGATGGAAGACTACTGTGCTATCCCGATCAACCATGAGAGACTGGCAGCTGTCTGCCTGGACAATATCAAGGACTTCTGGTGGGCAAGAGATTACGAAGAGATCTATTTCTACGAGACTGCGAAGTAATCCTGTCGAAGACAGTTATACAAAATATCAATTTACAGCATAGCTGACATCGCAAACAGGATTACCTTCTGTGAAAAGTGCCGGACGGGACAGGATTTGTCCTGCTCCGGCACGTGGTGTATAATGAAGCTATAACGCCAAGGAGATCGAAAACAATGGAAGAAAAAAAGACGCTCACTCTGCAGGATGTCAAAGAGGCACAGGAGAGAATAAGGCCATATATTGTTCGCACACCTCTTCTCAGAGTGGAAGACATGGACCCAATTCTCGGATGCAAAGTCTATCTGAAGCCGGAAATGCTTCAGGTTACGGGAGCTTTTAAGGCCAGAGGCGCGTTCAATAAGATCCTGACGCTTTCGGAAGAAGAAAGAAGAAAGGGCATCATCTTCAGTTCTTCAGGCAATCATGCGGCAGCATGCGCGTACGCCGGTTCTGTTCTTGGCGTGGAAGCCTATGCGGTCATGCCGCGGGACACGCCGAAGGCAAAGGTGGAAAACTGCACAAAGCACGGCGGCCATGCGATACTCTGGGACCGGAACTATCCTTCCCGGCTGAAAAAGGTTGCCGATGAGATCAGTGAACACGGATATGTACTTGCCCATGGATTTGAAGACTATATGGTCATGGCAGGCCAGGGAACGATCGGACTGGAGATCCTGGAAGATGAGCCGGAGATCCGTACAGTTATAACTCCGATCGGCGGAGGCGGATTGATCTCGGGTGTATCAACGGCCATCAAGGAAACAGATCCTTCTATACGGGTAATCGGCGTGCAGGCGGCAGCAAGCTGCGGATACTACTTAAGCCGACTGAACGGCAGGCCTGCCCGTATGGAGTCTTTAGCAACGATCGCCGACGGGATCAATTCCCCTGGAACGAGCAAGAATCCGTATCCCATTATAGAGAAGTATGTTGACGAGATCGTTCCCGTGGGAGAAGCAGAGATCGCGGAAGCCGTCCGGCTGATCGGTGCGTATGCGCATCTGGTGGCTGAACCCACCTCTGCTGTTGTTGTAGCGGCACTGCTGTCCGGCAGGATCAAAACAAAGCCGGACGAAAAAGTGGCCTGTGTACTGACTTCCGGCAATTATGACATCGACCTGGTAGGAAGATTCTATAAGGGTGAAGAGGTTGAAGGTACTGTTGAGTAAAATGACATGATGGTATTACTTCTGGCAAAGGAATTATGGTGAAAGAAGAATCATGAAACTGTCAATCAAAGAAGAAGCACATGCTTACAGTTCAGAACTGATTGCACTGCGGAGAGAGTTTCACGAATACCCCGAACTCGGCTTTCGTGAATATAAGACCTCTAAGACGATCTATGATTACCTGAAAGCCTTGAAGGCCGACTCTGTCCGGAATGTCTCAAAGACGGGTGTCGTGGGTCAGCTGAAAGGGCATAAAGGATATGGGAAAACTGTGATGCTGCGTGTGCCGATGGACGGAATGCCGATCCTGGAGCAGACCGGACTCTCCTTTCAATCAAAGAATACAGGCGTCATGCATGCGGGCGGCAAAGATGCACAGATGGCAGTAGCACTGGTTGTTACCAAGATGCTGAAACGTCACAGAGACGAATTTGCAGGAACCTTTGAAGTACTGTTCCAGCCGAATGAAGAATTTGGCGGAGCTGCTGATATGATCGCAGACCATGTGCTGGAAGACCCGGTACCCGATCACGCACTGGCAATGCATTTTACATCCATGCTCGATGTCGGCGATATAGGACTTAGTTCGGGTGTTGTTCTGGCGAATGTTGAGCAGTTTACAGTAAAAGTAAGCGGAGATGCTGGAACAACATACATGCCGCACAAAAGCCAGGATACCATACTGGGAGCGGCGCGGATCGTGGACGCCATGCAGCTGATGGAAACCAGATTTCTGGATCCTTTTACCAGAGTTTCCGTGATGTTTGGCAGGATCAACGGCGGAACAGCCGGAAATATTACTGCCGGTGAGGTCGTTATGGAAGGCACGATCCGTTACCTGGGCAGAAATCAGAAGGACATGGCACAACTGATCGAACAAAGATTCAGACAGATCATAAACGAGGTCTGTTCAACGATGGGTCTGCGGTCGGAAGTGCAGTTTGTACGCTGGATTGGAAGTATGAGAAATGATCCGCTTACTACAGAACGGCTGTATCAGTGTGCCAGACTGACCGGGTGGACTGCGGAACATGTAGTAGAACACCGTTCTCTCATGGCTGAAGACTTTTCGGAATTTGCCGAAAGAGTCCCTTCCGTGCTTACATTTTTCGGAATCAATAATCCTGACAAGGGATGCGTCTTTCCTAACAATCACGCCAGATATAATCTTGATGAAGATGTTATGGTTGATGCCGCAGAATATTTCTTTCGGTCGGTTCTGGAATTGTTGAATGAAGAACCGCTTTACAGCTGACAGATGAGGTTTGGGATATGATGGATTATAAGATAGGTCATACAGAGGATTTGGTTACACCTGCACTGGTGTACTATAAGAACGGACTTGAGGCCAATGTGAAAAAGGTCATAGATATGGCGGGCGGAGCGGACCGGCTGTGGCCTCACGTTAAGACCCATAAGAGTATTGACATGGTCCGGATGCTGATGAGTTTCGGGATCCGGCGTTTCAAGTGTGCCCAGATCGCGGAAATGGAGATGGTTTGCAGGGCGGGTGCAGATGCAGCTATCCTGGCCGTTCCGCCTGCAGGACCTGCACCGAAGAGAGCAGCAGCCCTTTCCAAGGCGTTTTCGGGTACAGAACTGTTTTTTATTGTCGACTGCAAGGAACATATAGAAGCTTATGCGAGGGCTGCGGAAGAAACGGGATGTGCTTTCCGTTTGCTGATGGATGTGAATTTTGATATGAACCGGACAGGCGCCCCTCTTTCGAGAGCGGCGGAGCTGTACGAGTTTGCTGCAGCTCAAAAGGGCGTTCACCTGGAAGGCTTCCACTGCTATGACGGAAACCGGCATGAGGAGATCAGTAAGCGTCAGGAGATCGTGGATCGTGCGGACGAAGAAGTTCTTGCTCTTCGGGAGAGCCTGGAGGCGGCGGGGTACTGCGCCGACATAATTGTTTTCGGCGGATCACCCTCCTTCCCCTGCCATGTAAAGCATCAGGGCAGAGGGATATGGTATTCGCCCGGAACCATCCTGATCAATGATATGAATTACAGCACTGAATTTCCGGATCTGGTCTTTCCTCCGGCAGCAGCCGTCATTTCCCGGGTCATCAGCCGGCCCGCGGAGGGAATGTTCACTCTTGACTGCGGCTACAAGGGGATCCCGGGAGATCCGCCGCTGGAAAAGAGGGCACACATCGTCGGGTTTAAACACTGCCGTCCAGTCTTGCAGAATGAGGAACATCTTGTTTATCAGATGGATCCCGGTTATGAGACCGAGACGCCTTCAATCGGGGAGGTCTTTTATCTGATTCCAGGACATATATGCCCTTGCGCATTGCTTTATCCGGAAATCCTGATAGCGGAAAACGGCGTGATCGTCGACAAATGGAAGACAACCGCCAGGGACCGTGCAATCACGTGGTAAAACCTTGTTTAGGAAATACCTTGTGTGGAAACTGACCGGATCAGATGCAGCAATGCGTCCGTGATAATCAGGGCGTGATCGACAGCGATCCCGTCGGAGGATAAAAGCTTATACTGAACATCATTCAAAACGCTTCGTTTGATGACGGAGCGTTTAATTTTTGCGTTGAGTTTGACACCGTGAACGGCGTTTGATAGCGAAAGAGTATAAGTAGCTGTTTTTATGCGGCAGGGATCATCTGCCGGGGCGTCATCCGTCTCTTCTTCCTTTAAGCTGACATCCATCCATACCGCGTCTGCGGCGTCATCCCCTGCTTTGACCGGGAGCTCTCCTTCGACGAGAGCGAGGAAAGCGGTCGTGATGACCCTCCAGCGGGGATCACGGTCCCAGTCGCCCCAGGTGCGGAGCTGGACCATCGGGAGATCCTTTACGCCGGTTTCTTCCTCGAGTTCCCTGCGAGCGGCGTCGGCGATGTTTTCCTTAATGTTGACAAAGCCCCCGGGAAGCGCCCAAAAACCGATGCTCGGATGGTTGCCGCGGCGGATCATGAGGAGCTTCAGCGGCTGTGAGGGCTCGCGATAAGGCCCTTCAGAGCGGAAGACAGCCATGTCGACCGTGTTGCTCGGACAATCGTAACGCTTGGGGTCGTATTTATCGATGAAAGCTTCGAGGGTCTCACCCTTTGCGTTTACTGCACCGGTTCCCCGGAACTTATCAAGGTCAGATGTAAATGCAGGCATAGTCGGTGTCCTTTCTTCGTACTTATGCGCTTGAAATGAAGTACACCCCTTTCTACGGACGGCGGAGGTCCGCAGCGAAGATGGAACCGTAGAAGGGGGTGTATGTGAAATATACTACTGTGCGTAACGGATATTATACGTATCCCAGCGTCCGCAGGATGAGGATGCCGAGGGTAATGCTGACGGCGCTTCCGAGCATGGTCAGGACGACGACGCTGGCGGAAACAGTGCCCTCATACCCGTAGCTTTTAGCCATCGTATAGGCAGACGGCGTTGTGGGGCTGCCGAGCATGATCAGGATCGCGATCAGCGCCTCGCCGCGGAATCCCAGCATGATGGCGACCGGCAGGAAGACAGCGGGAATGATGACGAGCTTAAGCGCTGTCGCGATGCAGGAAAGATTCATCTTGCCGAGCGCTTCGCGGCCGCGGAAACCGATACCGATCGAGAGGAGGGAAAGCGGTGTGGTAAGTGATGCGACGGACTTCATGGAACTTTCAATCGCACGCGGGAAACGAAGCCCGGAGAGAGAAACGATCGTGCCGATCGCAATACCGATGATGATCGGATTCTTCAGGATGCCGATAAACGCGCTTTTGATCTGTTCCGAACGACGGGATCTGTCGGCAGCGTCTGCATTGCCCGATGCATCCACAGGCATCGGGGCGCAAAGTGCCAGGATCAGGCACGCCGCGATGTTATAAAGGGGCACAGAGCCGATGACCATCATCGGGGTCATGGCGGTGGAACCATAGACATTGGAAAGCAGCGCGTTGCCGAGGATCGCGATGCTGCCGCGGTAAGAGCCCTGGACAAACTCACCGAGATCGTCACGCTGATTACGGATAAAGAGGCCGCCGCCGATCCAGACGGCTGCGATCGAGATGATCGTGACCACGGCACAGAAGCCGACGAACTTCGCGTCGAAATCTGAACGGATATCTACATTATAAAGATTGTTGAAAAGGGTAATGGGGAGCGTGACCTTGAATACGAGCGTGTCACAGCGGGAACCGAAGGTCTTGTCCAGCATGCCGATCCGCTTCAGAAAAACGCCCAGGCAGACAACCAGGACGAGGGGAAGAGTCGCGTTGATGCTGAAAATGAAATTCTCCATGAAGGGGCTCCTTTTGCGCCATTATAGCACTTTTACGGTTTTTATCAATGAAGGCGGGTATAGAGAAAACTAATACTTATAAAATCGGCGGAACTGATAACCGGGGTATATGGATGGCAATAACCCGGAGCTTCGCAAGAAGGCTCATTTCTGCGCAGTTTCTTCTACTTCCGGTACTGCTACCGAGGTTACTGCGTTCTCCATCATTACTGATTATGAAAAAGGCACCAAGTATCCGATCGCTGACTTTGAGATCACCCCGGACGTCGCTATCGTTGATCCGGAGCTGGCTGAGACCATGCCCAAGAAGCTGGTTGCCCACACCGGTATGGACGCTATGACCCATGCGATCGAGGCTTATGTTTCCACCGCTAACTGCGACTTCACCGATCCGCTGGCAATCCATGCGATCGAGATGATCCAGAAGGATCTGATCCCGTCCTACAACGAGGATATGGCTGCACGTGACCGCATGCATAACGCACAGTGCCTTGCAGGTATGGCGTTCTCCAACGCGCTTCTCGGCATCGTTCATTCCATGGCTCACAAGACCGGCGCGGTCTTCGCTGACTACGGCGCACACATCATCCATGGCGCTGCAAACGCTATGTACCTTCCGAAGGTCATCGCGTTCAACGCAAAGGATCCGGTCGCAAAGCAGCGTTATGGCGTCATCGCTGACTACATGCATCTCGGCGGCAAGGATGACGACGAGAAGGTTGCTCTTCTGATCGCTGAGCTTCGCCGCATGAACGACGAGCTGAACATCCCGCACTGCATCAAGAACTATGGCGCAGACAGCTATCCGACCGAGCAGGGCTTTGTTCCTGAGGAGGTCTTCCTTGAGAGACTGCCGGGTATCGCAGAGCGCGCGATCGGTGACGCATGCACCGGTTCCAACCCGCGTCAGCCGAGCCAGGAGGAGATGGAAAAGCTGCTCAAGTGCTGCTACTATGACCTTGACGTAGATTTCTGATCTGACTGAATTCAGGCTGATATAAGGAATACATATCATTAAAAACGTTCAACCCCCTCTGCGGACACGAATGTGGAACCGTAGAAGGGGGTTTTTGTTCTGCAGGGATCCTTAAGCAGTGAAATATCATGTTATGGTCCGGTCAGGTGATTGCCAATGCAGCCGGTCCGGTAGTATAATGCGGACTATGAAAATCAAACGCTTAAATCTGTCTCAAATCAAAAACATTTACGGCAAATTCCTGGTCTTTGACTTTCCGCTCCTGGAGCAGCGTCCGTTTCCAAGGATCGCCCGCTATC
>JAFTBX010000151.1 GCA_017455005.1 Lachnospiraceae bacterium
CCTCCATCCCTTTCATTTCGAGCTGTGTGGCCTCTTTTGCAACCTGTACCCGGAATGACTTATTGTAACCACTCATAGCGCACCTCCTGTGTTGATAGTATAACATGTTTTTTCTATCTCCACTTTTTGGGGTGCGGCTCAAGATTCGTCAAAAATGAAATCTGTAGCTATTTTTATTCGTTTCGGAAGAAATTTATGGCACCAAATAGCTAAAAATTCCTTGTTTTCCGTATTTTATAGCTATATGGTATTGCCGGTACGGCCTGCACCCCGAAATACCGAGATGGAAAAACTATAGTTGACTATGCTCAGCGGGGCTTACTTCAGCGCCAGCGTTTTCTCGTATGCCGCGATGACCGCGTCCATGACTGCGCCGCGGAAAGATGACTCTTCGAGTGTGCGGACGCCCTGGATCGTGGTGCCTCCGGGAGAGCAGACCGCGTCCTTGAGCGCGCCTGGGTGGGTGGCCGGAAGTCCGTGGAGGACCATCTCCGCGGAACCCGCGACCATCTGGGCCGCATAGCGGTACGCGTCCGCGCGCGGCAGCCCGCAGGCAACGCCGCCGTCCGCAAGCGCCTCGATAAACATATATACAAATGCCGGGCCGCATCCAGAGACTGCGGAACCTGCGTCGATCAGGTGCTCCGGGATCTCACCGAGGATACCGGATGCTGACAGCAGATTCTTGAAGTCAGTCATCTCTTCATCCGTGACGAGATCGTTCCGGCTGAGCAGGATCACGCCCTTTCCGATCGCCGCCGGGGTGTTGGGCATGATGCGGATCACAGGACATCTGCAGCCAGCCATCTCCGCGATGCGCTGCGTCGTGAGGCCCGCCGCCATCGTTACGAGGACGAAGCGGCCTTTGACACTGCCGGAAGTGCTGCCGGCAGATGTGCCTGCTCCGGCCTGCGTCCCGTCGTCTGATACTTTTTCCGCATGTTCCTGCCGGGCTTTCAGCACGGGCGCGATCTCGTTCAGCATATCCGCCATCATCTGGGGCTTTACGCCGAGGAAGAGATAGTCCGCAGACGCAGCAGCCTCTTTGTTGCCGCAGACGGTACCGCCGGTTTCCTTTGCCAGCGCCTCTGCCTTTGCGGGAGTGCGGTTCG
This sequence comes from Lachnospiraceae bacterium, assembly GCA_017455005.1. GTDB lineage: Bacteria > Bacillota > Clostridia > Lachnospirales > Lachnospiraceae > Avilachnospira. Next base: position 1,113 of record JAFTBX010000151.1, read on the forward strand.
CAAGCAGGATCGATGTGCCTTCATCGTGGAAAGCAGCTGTTCCCTTTGCGGCGACCGCTTTCGCAAGAGCCGATCCCATATTGCCGGTTCCGATAAATCCGATCGTCTTCATCTGATCTGTCCCTCACCATAAATGACATATTTTGAGCTCGTCAGTTCCTCGAGACCCATCGGACCGCGGGCGTGAAGCTTCTGCGTGGAGATGCCGATCTCTGCACCAAGGCCGAACTCACCGCCGTCCGTAAAACGGGTGGAAGCATTGACATAGACGGCTGCGGCATCGATCTGGTCAAGGAAATGCTGTGCCGTGAAGTAGTTATCTGTAATGATGCATTCGCTGTGCTGTGTGCCGTGCGCGTTGATGAAGTCGACGGCTTCGTCATAGCTGTCCACGGTCCGCACTGCGAGGATATAGTCACCGTACTCGGTGTCCCAGTCAGCTTCGCAAGCTGCCCTGACCGTGCAGTTTTGATAGGAAAATGCTTCGGCAGAACCGGCACCTGCCTCGCCTGCCGCACTGCGGATGATCGCAAGCGCCCGTTCATCGCAGCGAAGTTCGACCTGCTTTTCGCCGAGGAGCGCTGCCGCCTTCGGCAGGAAGTCAGCGGCGACCGACTCATGGATAAGGACGCATTCCACGGCGTTGCAGACCGACGGACGGGAGCATTTGCCGTTAAAGAGGATCTTAGCGCCCATGTCAAGGTCTGCTTCGCTGTCAATGTAGACATGGCAGACGCCTTCGCCGGTCCGAATGACCGGGATCGAGGCGTTCTTTACGACGCTGCGGATCAGACCTGCGCCTCCGCGCGGGATCAGCACGTCGATATATTCGTTCATGTGCATGAGTTCATTGGCGGTCTCATGACTGGTGTCCTGTACCAGGGAAATGCAGCCTGCCGGAAGTCCTGCTTCCGTGAGAGCGTCCTGCATGATGCGGACGGCTACGCGGTTGGAGCGGATCGCTTCCTTGCCGCCGCGAAGGATCGTTGTATTGCCGGCCTTCAGGCAGAGGACCGCGGCGTCAACGGTGACGTTGGGACGCGCTTCGAAAATGATCGCGATGACGCCAAGGGGGACACGGCGTCTGCCGATGACGAGGCCGTTCGGCCGGGTCGACATCTTGTCTACGACGCCGATCGGATCCGGAAGACTGATGACCTGACGTACGCCGTCGGCAATGCCGGCGATGCGCTCCGGAGTCAGCTTCAGACGGTCCAAAAGGGCAGCGGAGATACCGGCCTCTTTGGCGGCTTCCATGTCGTCTGCATTGGCGGCAAGCCATTCATCCTGACGGCGGATGAGGGCGTCGGCGATCGACGCGAGCGCCTTGTTCTTCGTATCAGTTCCCGCGGTCATCAGGATACGGGATGCCGCGCGTGCTTCGGTTGCCTGACGGATCAGTTCGTTGTTCATATGATGCTCCTCCCTGGATAAGCTTGAGTGATGTCCGAAACAAAACATCCGGACCGGATCATGAAGACGGAATGCCTGCAAATGCTGCCGCGGCGGGCGTCAGATCCGGATCATAAACTCTGCAGTTTCGTAAAGCGTGTGCCGACAGGCTTTCCTTCCACGATGTCGTAGAGGTTCTCGACACGTTTGTTGTTGGTGATGACCATATCAAAGCCTGCGTCCATGGCGATCTTTGCGGCGGTAAGCTTGGTCTGCATGCCGCCGGTGCCGCGAAGCGTACCTGCGCCGCCTGCCATCTGCATGATCGCGGGAGAAAGCTCATGGACTTCGTGCAGGAGCCTGGCATCCGGATTCTGGCGGGGATCCGCGCTGTAGAGGCCTTCGATGTCACTCATGAGGATCAGCAGGTCCGCATGGGTCAGGCGCGCGACGATCGCGGAAAGCGTGTCGTTGTCGCCGAGGATCTTGTGATGGCCGACCTCGATCTCGGCGGAAGAAACCGAGTCGTTTTCATTGACGATCGGGATGACTCCCATCTCGAGCAGAGCCTC
>JAFTBX010000152.1 GCA_017455005.1 Lachnospiraceae bacterium
TCCGTCGCCACGGCTACGGTATGTTACTATATGGAGCCGGTCTTTATGATTCTGGCATCACCGGTCGTATTTAAAGAGCGGATCACTGCTCCCAAGGCAGCCTGTGTCGTACTGTCCTTTATCGGCATGGTCTTTGTCTCGGGCGTACTCAAAACCGGATTCCACGGGGTTTCCGAGCTGCGGGGCGTCTTCTTCGGTCTCCTGGCAGGCGTGTTTTATGCAACCTGCGTCATCTGGAACAAAACGATCCGTGACGTGCCGATCTTCGACCGCACACTGGTCGAGCTTCTCGCGGTCAGCGTCGTTCTGCTGCCGATCTCCTGGTTCAGCGGCGGATTTAAATCCCTTCAGCTGATGACGCCCGCATCCTGGTTCTGGCTGCTGTTCCTCAGCCTTTTCTGTACCGGCATCACCTATGGCATTTACTATAACAGCGTAGATCAACTGCCGGCTCAGAAGGTGGCTCTGTACAGCTACCTGGACCCGGTTCTTGCAGTCTTTTTCTCCTGGCTGTTTCTCCATGAGAGCATGGGCCTCCAGGGCATGATCGGTGCCATCCTGATCATTGGGTCCGCCGTCATCAGCGACATGATCTCCGTAAAGGCAAAGGGCTGATCCGCAAGACAGATACAATTCTAAAAAGCCGGTGCACAGCAGTGATCAGCTGCCATGCACCGGCTTTATACTTGAAACTAATCTGCTTTATGCTGCAGCTGTCTTTTTCCTGAAGGCCATCTGCCATACAAGGACGACCGCGATCAACGCGATGCCGATGATATCCGTCGTGACGGAAGGATCGATCAGCATCAGTCCGCCGATGATCGCAAGTATCCTCTGCGGCCAGTTCATGAAGTCCAGGAAATACCCTGCCAGGCCGGCGGAAACACCGAAGATGCCGATCAGTGAAGTCAGGACGATCACGACGATCTGCATCGGTCCGGTCACATCCACCAGGACCATCACCGGATTCATCGCCAGAATATACGGTACGATGAAAGCCGCGATCGCAAGCTTCGTCGCATTAAGTGCCGTACGCATCGGGTTCGCCTGCGCAATCGCCGCGCCCGCATAGGCAGCAAGCGCAACCGGCGGCGTGATATCCGCAACGATACCGAAGTAGAATACAAAGAAGTGTGCCGCGATCGTCGGAACGCCCATACGAACCAGGATCGGGGCGCAGGTTGCCGCCATGATGCAGTAGTTCGCTGTCGTCGGAACGCCCATGCCCAAGACTATGCAGCAAAGCATAGTAAGGACCAGCGCAATGATGACGCGGCTGCCTGCCAGCGCGACGATACCGTTGATCAGGACATTGGCGAGACCGGTCATCGTGATCACGCCGGCGATAATACCTGCGATGCCGCAGGCTGCCGCAACGGAAATGGAGCCCTTGGCTCCGGCAGCAAGCGCCTCCATAATGGATTTCGGCGTCATGCGGTATTTTTTGTTCGGAAAGCTTACAAGGATCGCCAGAACGATTGCGATCGCAGCTGCCGACTGGATCGTACGCTTGTTGGTACTGACGAGCCAGACCAGGACAATGATCGGAATCAGAAGATAAATATCCCTGATCAGGATGCCCATCTTCGGAAGCTGTTCTCTCGGGATCCCCTTAAGGTTATTCTTCTTAGCTTCGAGATGAACGGCAATGAAGATGCCGGTGAAGTAAAGCACAGCCGGAATGATCGCGCGCACGATAATGTTGCTGTACGGCGTTCCTACGATATCTGCCATCAGGAACGCGGCAGCGCCCATGATCGGCGGCATGATCTGTCCGCCTGTGGACGCGGCAGCCTCAACAGCACCCGCAAACTCTCCGCGGTATCCGGTCTTTTTCATCAGCGGGATCGTCACCGATCCGGAACCGACCGTATTCGCTACGGAAGAACCGGAGACCATGCCAAGCAGCGCGGATGAAACGACCGCAACCTTTGCCGGACCGCCGGCAAAGCTGCCGACGAGAGCATTGGCAAAATCAATAAAGAAGTCCGATATGCCGGTACGTTCCAGGAACGCGCCGAAGATGATAAAGATCACGATAAACTTGGAGCAGGTATTGACCGGTGTCGAAAGGATGCCCTCTTTTGAATAGAAAAGCAGACGAACAGCATAGTTCAGCCGCTTCACAAACGTCGGGTTCGAAAGTCCTGTCGTCAGGGCATAGATGATAAATGCCGTCGCCACGACCAGGATCGGCAGGCCCACGGATCTGCGGCATACCTCTGCCAGCGCGATGATGCCCACGCATCCGATCGCGATCTGATAGTTCGCGAACTTGCTTCCCTGCTGGATGATCGTGATCGCGTTGGTCATAAAGTAGAGAAACGCTCCCGTACCGAGAACCATCAGGATCAGGTCATACCACGGGATGTGATTAACCTTCTGAATGCCCTTTCTGGCAGGGAAGATCAGATATCCCAGAAATACGATGCAGGCCATAAAAGAGGTCAGCCTGATCTCTTCCAGAAATGTTCCCCAAAGCGTCACATAGATACAGAACAGGGAAAATGCTACCAGCAGACCGTTCACGATCAGCTTGGGCGTACCCTCCCACAGACGGACATTGGACTCACGGTCGAACTTCTTCATTACGTCATCGACGCGCGCCTGCATATCCTCGCTTGCAGAAGCAGTGGCAGTATCAACTGCCGCTGTTTCATTCGCGTTCATCTTGTTTTGATCTTTATCCGAAAAACTCATGAAACGTCCTTTATAAAATCTGATTAACGATATAGTGCGCTGCTATGTCTGAAAGACAAAGCAAGTACCAATCTTTCCGTAATCAATACAATTACTCGGTCTCGACGTCGACGCCCTTCTCCTTGAAGTACTTTGCAGCACCTGCGTGGAACGGAGCGGTCATGCCGGAAGTCGCGTTCTCGATGGAGAGCTCTGCGCCCTTCGCATTCTCTGCGGTGATGTCATCAATGTTGTCGAAGATCGCTGCGGTAACTGCATATGCCTGCTCCTCGGTAGCATCAGCGGAGATGATCATGGTTGCCTTGACGGTAACGGTCATGACATCCTCATCCTGTCCCTTATAGGTGCCTGCCGGGATTGCAAGTGCAGTATAGTACGGGCAGCTTGCAAGGACCTTCTCGCCGATCTCGCCGTCGATCGGAACGAGGTAAGCATCGTTCGTAGTAGTCAGCTCGGTGATCGCCGGGGTCGGAGCACCTGCCACGACGAAAGCAGCATCGATCTTGCCGTCCTTCAGGCCTTCCGCGGAGTCCGCGAAGCTTAAGTACTGCGGCTTGATATCATCCTCACTCAGGCCGGCTGCGGTCAGAACATCGATAGCATTGAAGTAAACGCCGGAACCCGGAGCGCCGATGGAGACAGACTTGCCAGCCAGATCGGCAACAGACTTGATGTTCGCATCCATGGTAACGAGCTGAACCGTCTCTGCGTAAAGGCCGCCGATGACACGGAAAGTATCGATCGCACCGTCTTCCTCAAAGGACTTGCTGCCTTCCCATGCATATGCCATAACGTCAGACTGCACAGTACCGAGCTGATAGTCGCCTGCGTCGATGCCCTGGATGTTGGCCTTGGAACCGTCAGTGGAAACGACAGTTACATCTACGCCGCCCTTGTTCTTCATGTACTGACCGAGCACACTGCCGAAAGCGTAGTAGGTGCCTGCGGTGCCGCCGGTACCCATGGTCATCTTGCCAAGGTCTGCCGGTGCCTCTGCCGCCGGTGCCTCTGCTGCTGCAGCTGCGGTCGTTGCCGGTGCAGAAGAGGAAGAAGATCCGCATGCGACAAGGGAAAGGACCATTGCCGCAGCCATCACTGCTGTTAATAACTTTTTCATATGAAACCTCCTGTAAAACACATATAACCGTGTTTGAAAATCAGGCTTTAAAAACCTATGGAGACAATTATAGATAGAAGGTATCGCTTTTGTCAAGAAATTACAGCAAAAGTGTTGTGGTCATGCGAACACTTTTGTTGTTTCATTTTTTAACGAACAGCCGTTATAAAACGTTTTTTTTCCAGAACATATCTTGTTTTCCATAGATGTCAAACTATAATTGGACAATGAGGCTGTCGGGCAGATCATCTGTTCACATATGATTACGCCGCCTGCGCCGCGGCTGCTTTATTACAACCGGTGCAGTACATCAACGGCAGCATTGTTATATCATCAACATTTTAATTAGAAAAAAACGGTAAAGATATGGTTTATCTGGTAAATGTTTCCATCGCACTTTTTGCAGGCCTGATGATGACCCGTCTGCTGAAGGTGCTGCATCTCAATTTTCCTGACGTCACGGCCTTCCTGCTGGCAGGCCTTGCGATCGGCCCTTACGGCATCGGCCGTCTGGGGATCAGCGGCATCGGTTTCCACTCCATGGACGAGGTCAACGCCATGGGCGTCATCACTTCCGCCGCTTTAGGCTTCATCGCCTTTTCCATCGGTAATGAGTTCCGCCTGTCCCAGCTGAGATCGACCGGCCGTCAGGCAGTTGTCATCGGCATCTTTGAAGCGACGACCGCTACCATTGTTGTCGATATCGTGCTGATCACGATCCACTGCATTTTCGGTGACGACGTCATCACACTGCCCGCTGCCATCACGCTCGGCGCGATTGCGGCTGCCACTGCTCCTGCAGCAACCCTGATGGTCGTCCGGCAGTACAAGGCGCACGGCAAGGTCACAGAGCTACTGCTTCCGATCGTCGCGCTCGATGACGCCATCGGCCTGATCATTTTCGCCGTATCCTTCGGTATCGCCCAGGCCTTAAAGAGCGGTCAGGTCGACCTCATCTCCATAATTGTCGAACCGCTGCTACAGATCGTCTTCTCCCTGGTTTTCGGTGCAGCCCTCGGCGCACTGTTCGCCCAGGTGGAAAAGCTCTTCTACTCCAACACCAACCGTCTGAATCTGACGATTATTTTCGTACTTCTGTCCGTTGCGCTCTCGAGCCTGAGTATCCCGCTCGGACCGGTAACATTGTCCTTCTCATCTCTGCTCGTCTGCATGATGGTCGGCACGATGTTCTGCAATCTGTGTCCCCGTTCCGGCGATATCATGGAGCGTTCCAACGGATGGACAGCTCCGCTGTTCGCGCTCTTCTTCATCCTGAGCGGTGCGGAACTGGAGCTCGGCGTCTTTAAGAGCGCCGCAGTCGTATGCATCGGATTCTTCTATATCGTATTCCGCTGCGTCGGTAAGTTCGCCGGTGCCGGTATCGGTTCCGTCCTGATGAAGTGCGATCCGGTCGTCAAAAAATACCTCGGCATCACCCTCTTCCCGCAGGCAGGCGTCGCGCTCGGCATGAGTGCCACCGCAGTCGCCATGCCGGGAGACGGTCCGCTGATCCGCAACATTGTCCTCTTCGGCGTTTTCATCTATGAACTGCTCGGCCCGATGATGACCCGCTGGGCTCTTACCCAGTCCGGTGATATCGTGGCAGCCTCTGCGGACAAGAAGTCTCATGACCGTTTCAATGCGCCCAAGGATATCCTGCTGCACCGCAACAAGAAAGCCAAAGCCAACGCTCATTCCGAGATGATCGCAAAGCGCGGTCCGGAGAGCCGTTAAACCTGCCGGTATTATTTATCCGGAACAACAAAAGTTGCAATTTATCCCCAATATATGTTCAAAACCATGGGGTATAAATTGCAACTTTTTTATAATCTGGTAAATTTCAGCTGATCGGCGTCAATTGCCGGCATTACTGCTGCTTTCCGCGAGGAGCGCCACGCCATGCGCAAAAAGCTCCTTCATGCGGTCGTACTGTCCGCTTAAATAGAGATATCCGAACAGTGCTTCAAGCCCCGTTGCGCGCCGATAATCCGTCACGCTCTGATTCTTTGCTGCGGTCAGTGTGCTGGCATTTCTTCCTCTTTTGAAAATGCCAATCTCCGTTTCGGTCAGTTCCGTCATCAGTGCCCGGACCATATCCGACTGGGCTTTGGCGTTGACCATCCGGGTCGTATGCTTATGCAGCCGGTCCGCCTGATGCGATCCGGTCGCAAGCATTTGCTGCCGGACCAGGATCTCATAGACCGCGTCACCGATATAGGCAAGCGTCGCGCCGTTCAGAAGGAACGGGTCAACACTGCCGGGGGGCGTAATACCCTCCGGCAGTGTTTCATTCAAAACTTCTTTTGTTTCCTGTGGGATCAGGCTCTCTTCCACTTCACGCCCTCTTTGGTATCCTCAAGGATAATGCCCATGCCGTTCAGCTGGTCACGGATCGCGTCCGCAGTCTTAAAGTCCTTCGCCTTACGGGCTTCCTGTCTCTTCTGGATCAGTTCTTCGATCTCAGCGTCCAGATTCTCTTCCTTTCTGTCCGTGATCACGCCGAGCACGCCGTCGCAAAGCGTACGGATGATGCCGAGGACATACTCCAGATAAGCCTTTGTGGAGCTTTCGTTCGCAGTTGTATTGGCCAGACGGACGATCTCGAAAACCGCAGTTTCTGCATTTGCAGTGTTGTTATCGTCATCCATAGCTGCCTCGAACTCACGGATATAGCTTTCGACTTTTTCCTTGTTCTCCAGTTCCTCCGCTGTCATCTCCGCGCCTTCTGCGGACTTCAGCAGATCCTTCAGCTTGTCGGTGCAGTTCAGAATACGCTCATAGGAAGCCTTGTTCTGCTCCATCAGCTCCTGGGAGAAGTTGAGCGGAGTCCTGTACTGCGCGCTCAGCATGAAGAGACGAAGAACCATCGGATCATACTGCGCGGTAATGTCTCTGACTGTGAAGAAGTTGCCGAGGGACTTGGACATCTTTTCATTGTTGATCTTGAGGAAACCGTTGTGCATCCAGTAATGGCAGAACTCTTTTCCGCAGGAGCACTCGGACTGCGCGATCTCGTTTTCATGGTGCGGGAAGATCAGATCCTCTCCGCCGGCATGGATATCGATCGTCTCGCCGAGGTACTTCTGGCTCATGACGGAGCACTCGATATGCCAGCCCGGACGGCCCTCACACCAGGGTGACTCCCAGAAAGGCTCGCCTTCCTTCTTGGGCTTCCAAAGTACAAAGTCGTTGGGGTTGCGCTTCTGCTCCTCTCCGCTGACCTTTAAATCTCTGAGACCGGACATCATCTCGTTCATGTCCTTATGGCTCAGTTTGCCGTAACCCGGATCTGTTTCAACCGAGAAATAAACGGTACCGTCGTCCGCCACATAAGCGTGCCCATTATCGATCAGCTGCTGGATCATGCGGATCATGCCGTCGATCTCCTTGGTTGCCTGCGGATGTGTAGTCGCCGGCTTGATGTTCATCGCAGCCATATCCTTCTTGCATTCTTCGATATAGCGCTCGGAGATCACTTCAGAACTAACGCCTTCTTCATTGGCTGCTTTAATGATCTTATCATCGACATCGGTAAAGTTCGAAACGTAGTTGACATCATAGCCTTTATACTCCATATAACGGCGGAACGTGTCAAACACGATCATCGGGCGGGCATTGCCGATATGGATGAGATTGTAAACGGTCGGGCCGCATACATACATGCTCAGCTTGCCTTCCTCGATCGGCTTAAACTCGACTTTTCTTCTCTGCATGGTGTCAAAAATCTTCATATCTTCATTCTCCTTTGTTTCGGAAATATCCTTTTATCTGATTCGGACCACGGTGCACACCGCGTGTGCCGCGATTCCTTCCATCCTTCCGGTAAATCCCAGGCCTTCCTCGGTCGTCGCCTTTACGCTGACCCGGCCGATATCGGTCCCGAGTACCTCCGCGATCCTGCGACACATGGCCGGGATGTGGTTTTTCAGCTTCGGCCGCTGACAGAGGATGGTACTGTCAATGTTGCCGACCGTGTAACCATTTTCTCTCAGTATCTCTCCGACCGCTTCCAGAAGAACTGTGGAATCGGCACCGAGATACCGGTCATCCGTATCCGGGAAATGCTGACCGATGTCACCTGCCGCAATGGCGCCTAAAAGCGCATCCATCACTGCATGTAGCAGCACATCCGCGTCGGAGTGACCGTCGAGTCCCATCTCAAAGGGAACTTCCACGCCGCCCAGGATCAGCTTGCGGCCTTCTTTAAACCGATGCACGTCATAGCCGTGCCCGATACGTATGTCCATATCGTTCCTCTCGTTAATATGATCAGGTCAGGTGCTTTATCTTAAGATGTGCAGCTGCTGCTGTACACAGCGGACGTCCAGGTCTGTCTGGCCCGGCAGGATCTCTCCGTCCGTATGCACCGGCAGTCCCCTGTCCAAATGGATGTGTGCCTCCCGGCACTGGAACAGCCGTACGCCTCTTCTGCTCTTTAAGCCTTTCCACCGTCCGCTGCAAAGGATCGGAATCAGCGCCAGCTTGTTCTTGCCGCTGACCACACAGATCTCGAGCATGCCGTCCTTCGGATCCGCATAGGAAGCGAAGCGGAAACCGCCGCCTTCAAAGGGATGGATGTGCGATGAAATAAACAGGATGTTGTTAAACTCCACCCGCCGTTCATCATCCAGGACGACATATCCCTTGGACGGTTTCGACAGAAAGAACTGGCGTATGCCCTCAAGGATATAGCCGAACTTCCCGGCAGGATTGTGTCCCTGCTTCATCCGCATCATTTCCAGTCCGCCGCAGACCGCCGCGTCATAACCGGTACCGGTGCTGTTGATAAACCGGCGGACGATGCCGCTGTCACCGCAGGTAAGGACACCGTAGTCCATCGCTTCAATACGCCGATCCTTTACGAAGCCTTTGATTACACGGACCGGGTTGCTGCTGATGCGCATGCTTCGCGCGAAGTCATTGCCCGTTCCGGACGGAATATATCCGAGGGTGATCGGGGCCTGCATGTTTAGGCCGTTTAAAACTTCATTCTTTGTGCCGTCGCCCCCGATCGTAATCAGGTCGAACGGCTCCGTACAGGCGCCCGAAAGCTCCCGGGATCTGCGCGCTGCATCCCCGGCCGCCGTCGTAAAAAAGATATCATAAGGAAGGCCGTTCCTGTCCAGAAAGGCCTTCACGCGATTCCATTTCTTTAAACCCTGCCCCCTGCCGGAGTTGGGATTTACAATGAAGTAATATTTCATGCCCTGATTTTATACCACATTGCCGTGTATTTCAACTCAAATTACTCGTCCAGCAGGTACGGCAGGAAGTAAGCCGTCTGCTTGTACCACCAGGGCCAGTCATGGTTGACATCCTCGCCCCAGTAGTCGACCCAGATGTGGATACCGAGCGCACGGAAGCGCTCATCGAGGAAGCGGGTGCTCCAGGGTTCCTCCCAGGCGCCGAGACCTACGCAGACAACGCCCTTGTGGCGGTTATACTCTTCGATAAACGGATGCCCGGCCGGAAAATTGGCCATATAGTCCGTCGGTGAGTTCTGATAGACGACCTCGTCCATGTAGTCGCCGAGGAAGAACGACGCATTGTACACGCCGCTCAGGGCCAGACAGCGGTCAAAAAGATCCGGGAAGCGCAGGTAGAGGTTGAGCGCATGGGTAGCTCCCATGGAACAGCCGAAGGTCATGATGCCCGGATAGCCCTCCCATCCGTTTTTCTCATTGACATAATTGCGCATGAACGGGACCAGTTCCCGGGTGATGTAGTCGATCCAGCGCTCATGCAGCCGGATGCGCTGATACGGATCTCCCTGTTTGTCGCTCCAGGTCTCGGCATCGATCGTGTCGATGGAGAAGACGATGCACTTTCCCTCTTCGATCCACTCTGAGAACACATCGGTCATATGGAAGTTTTCAAAATCCCAGAACCTGCCGTCCTGACACGGAATAAAGAGCACCGGTCTGCCGGCATGTCCGTAGATCTTCACCGGCATCATGCGTGACAGGTTCTCGCTGTACATTTCACAATAATTTGTTTCCATAACACAAAACCTTTCTTGTTATGATACAAGGTTCCGACGCCCACTGCCGCAAACAATGCTTTCAGTGAGACCAAAACCATCAGAGTTCATAAAACAGTGTTTCCATAAAAAACGGGATCTGTCTTTCCCAGGATGCTTCGCAGTGTGTACCACCCGGCACGACGCGGCTGTCCAGTAAAACACCCTTTTTGATCAGTCTGCCGCAGATATCCGCGTAAAGCTGTTTGCTCCTTAAGGAATGCATCTCCTCGGATCCGTTATCCATGTAGAGGACGGTCGGGCCGATCTCACTTTTCCGGATCATCTCCCGGATGCGGTCCGGTGAAAACAGCAGTGACGGCGAGAGCGCAGCGCCCCGGGAAAACACATGGTTATATTCCAGAATTGCATAGAGCGTCATCAGGCCGCCCATTGAGCTTCCGCTGATAAAGGTGTGCTCCCGGTCCGGAATCGTCGGATAATGTCCATCGACATACGGCTTGAACTCGTTGACATAGTACTCCATCGTCAGCCGTCCGCGTCCGATGATCTGCTGCCTGCTTCTATGAAACCGAAAATCAAACGGGGAGTACTCCGAAAGTCTTCCGCCGCATGCGTCTGCCTCATCGTGATGGCTGCATTCGATCGCTGCCACGATCAGCGGAATATGGTTTTCTTCAAGATAGTCTTTGATCCCCCAGGACTTGCCGTAGGTAGCGTCCTGATCAAAGAAAAGGTTCTGCCCGTCAAACATATAGAGGACCGGAAAGCGCAGGTCAGGATCTTCCGCTGCCTCATCGGGCACATAAATATAAGCATTGCGGGTCTCCTCCCCGGTCAGTTCCGGAAGCGTGACCTCCCATTGTTCGTACATAACCTGATCTGTTCCTTTGTTTTCTGTAGTGAACCACGTCATTTTTGCGTGCAAAGTGGGCTTTTGACCCTGACTGTGATGCGCAGCGCTTCACGCAAGCGTTCGCGCTTCCCGGCATTCGCAATCCGCCACATAAAGTGGCTACTTGCTCATGCCCGGCGGGTCCCAACCCCACTTTTGCCGGAGCACGCTCCGCAAAGTGGGCTTTTGACCCTTGCATCACATTATATCACACTTCCCGGAAGTTTAGCACTTTGTTATGGCGCCTTCTTCTGCTATAATCATGGGAGGGGGAAGGGTGAAATGATCAATTTATCTTATGATATAGACAAACTGGAATATCTGATCTCGCAGGTCATGCCGGAGGAGGAAGTCCGTCCGTGGATCAGGGCAAACCGTAAGGCGTTTACCGATATGCTGGCGTATTATCAGTGCGCCATGAACGAAGTCGAAACACGCTTCCGTATCTTAAGCACTGCCCTTTCACTGGATTTCGACCACAACCCGATCGAATCGATCCAGACGAGGATCAAGACGACAGAAAGCATGATCGAGAAAATGCAGCGGCGGGGATTTCCGTTTTCCATCGAGGGCATTGAAAACAATATCTATGATGTCGCCGGCGTACGCGTGGTTTGCTCATTTCCGTCCGACATCTATATGCTTGCCGACGCTTTTCTGCACCAGGACGACATCCACCTGATTGCGCGAAAGGACTATCTCGAAGCGCCCAAGGCCAACGGGTACCGAAGCCTCCATCTCATCGTCGAGCTGCCGATCTATCTGCATGACCGCAAGAAGTACGTCAAGGTGGAAGTCCAGCTCCGTACGATCTCACAGGACTGGTGGGCAAGCCTTGAGCACAAGATCAAGTATAAGAAGTCCATTCCGGCCGATGTTTCGGCGGAGCTCGGCGAGAAGCTGCTGCATTGCGCGGAGATTGCCGCGCAGCTGGACCACGAGATGGAGCTGATCTCCATCAAGGCGGCGCTGTATACAGAGGAGCCGCCCCTGTAGGATATCGTGAGCAATTAAATGCGCGAAGTCCCGCATTATACTGACAGTAAAAGGACATAAACTATGGCATGGTATGACGAAGCTGTATTCTACCACATCTATCCGCTGGGACTGACGGGGGCTCCGGAGCAGAACGCGTATGAAGCTCCGGTCCACCGTCTTTGCACTTTGTTTCCCTGGATCACGCATATCCGGGAGATCGGGTGTACTGCCCTTTATATCGGACCGCTTTTCGAGTCTGTCGGGCACGGTTATGAGACTACGGATTACCGCAGGCTGGACTCCCGCCTCGGAACGAACGACGACCTGAAGGAGTTCATCTCTCTCTGCCACGATGCCGGGATCCGAGTCATCCTGGACGGCGTGTTCAACCATACCGGCAGAGATTTCTTTGCTTTCCTAGAGGTGCGTGAACACCGCGAAAACAGTCGTTATCAGCACTGGTACTGCAATGTTAACTTCTGGAACAACAACTCCTATAACGACGGTTTTTCCTATGACTCCTGGCACGGATATGACCTGCTGCCCAGACTGAACCTGCTCAACCCGGAAGTAAGGGACTATCATCTGGATACAGTGCGTTTCTGGATACGGGAGTTTGATATCGACGGGCTGCGCCTGGATGCAGCCGACCAGCTGGATTTTGATTTCATGCGAAGCCTGCGCGGACTCACGGATTCTCTCAAATCCGGTTTCTGGCTGATGGGCGAAGTCATCCACGGGGACTACGCCCGCTGGGCGAACGAGCAGACGCTCCACTCCGTGACCAATTATCACCTCCATAAGGCGCTTTACAGCGGACATAACGACCATAACTACTTTGAGATCGCGCATACGGTCAGGCGCCAGATCGATATGGGTATCACCCGAAGCATCCGTCTCTACAGCTTCGTCGACAATCATGACGTTGAGAGGATCTATACCAAGCTGCACAACAAAGCGCATTTCCTGCCGGTTCATATCCTGCTCTATACACTGCCCGGCATCCCGTCCGTTTACTACGGATCCGAATTTGCGGTCGAAGGACACAAAGAGCGGTATTCCGACACTTCTTTACGTCCCTGCCTTGACCTGGAGGAGCTGAAAAACAGACAGGGCACACCGGTTGAACTGATCACAAAGCTCGGCAGGATACACGCCGCGCTTCCGGACCTCTGGTACGGAGACTATCGCGAACTCAGCCTGACGACGACCGCCTATGCCTTTCAGAGAGGCAGTGTGATCATAACGGTCAACAATGCGGACCAGCCGGCGTACTTTGACCTCGGCGCGGCAGACGGTCTCTATACCGGTATGCTGAACGGACATCAGGTTCAGACGGAATACGGCAGACTGCGCGTAACCATCGACGCAAACAGCGGTGAGATCTGGGTGCCGTCATCTGCGTCCCTCTGACGCTTCCCTGTACGATTTGATATGCTTAACACAACGGGCTTGTCTTTCAATTAGTACAATCCCGTTATTGATTTCACAAATACTTTGATGTATAAATAACCACGAACTGAATAAGCTCCCTGTGAAGCATTAAGGATCCTGACCGCGTACTGCCGGATACGGAGACTGAATGCGGAGGGAACTCTGGAGAATCCCAACGGGCCCAGGATGGTCCGGAAAGGGTGCCGAAGGTGTAAAGCAGGATCGTCCGGTCATCATCAGATGGCGCAGCGCGATACAGCCGAATCTCTCAGGCAAAAGGACAGAGCAGATATAAGCGATCATAAGCATATGTCTGAATCTATTCTCCGGAGCCGCAACTGTGCGGTTCTTTTTTTATACTTTTCATCTGGAGGGAATAATGTTATCAATTGTTCAGACAATCAACGCTTATCTTTCTGACTACGTGCTGGTGATCCTGCTGATTGCGGTCGGTCTCTGGTACTCGGTCAAAACACGCTTTGTACAGGTCCGCTGCTTCGGTGAAGGCATGCGGAAAGTATTCGGCAACATCCGCCTTTTCGGCAACAAGTCAGATACACACATGACTTCGTTTCAGGCGCTTGCAACGGCGATCGCGGCTCAGGTCGGCACCGGCAACATTGTCGGCGCCAGCGGCGCGATCCTGACTGGCGGTCCGGGCGCCATCTTCTGGATGTGGATCATCGCTTTTTTCGGCATGGCCACGATCTACGCGGAAGCAACCCTTGCGCAGGAAACGCGTGTAAGGGATGAAGCAGGCGTCCTGCATGGCGGCCCTGTCTACTACATAACGACTGCATTTAAAGGAAGCTTCGGCAAGTTCCTTGCAACTTTCTTCGCAGTCGCGATCATCCTCGCACTCGGCTTCTTCGGCTGCATGGTCCAGTCCAATTCGATCGGATCGACTTTCCAGACCGCTTTTGGTATCCCGACCTTTGTCACCGGCATCGTCCTGGTCATCATCTGCGGTTTTATCTTTATCGGCGGCATCAGTCGTCTGGCATCCGTCACAGAGAAAGTCGTGCCCGTCATGGCCTGCATATTCCTCGTCGGCGGTTTTTTCGTCCTGATCGTCCGTATCGCTTACCTGCCCGCAACGATCGGTATGATCTTCCGCTATGCTTTCCAGCCGCAGGCGATCATCGGCGGCGGCTTCGGTTCCGCACTTAAGATCGCAGTCAGCCAGGGCGCCAAGAGAGGCCTGTTCTCAAACGAAGCCGGTATGGGTTCCACACCGCACGCGCATGCCCTCGCGCACGTAGACCAGCCGCATGACCAGGGCGTCGTAGCCATGATCGGCGTTTTTATCGACACTTTTGTCGTCCTGACATTGAATGCGCTCGTCATCATTTCCACACTTTATACCAGCGACGGCATCTTAAACTCCGGCGTGATCCCGGAATGCATCGGCAAGGCAAACCTGGCACAGACAGCTTTCGGAACTGTCTTCGGCGAGAAGCTCGGTGCCGTCTTTGTCGCGATCTGCCTGTTCTTCTTTGCGTTTTCCACGATCCTCAGCTGGAATCTGTTCGGCAAGATCAACATGAAGTATCTCTTTGGTCAGAAAAGCCTCGTGATCTATTCCGTGATTGCGCTGGTCTTCATCTTCCTCGGTACGCTTGCGTCCAATGATCTCGTCTGGGAGCTTTCCGACATGTTCAACCAGTTGATGGTCCTTCCGAACGCCATCGCGCTCTTCGCGCTCACCGGCATGGTTGTGAAATCGCTGAATCGCAGCGGACATTGATCCGTTATAAAAATGCAAGTATAACCCGGCTGCCTGACAGCCGGGTTTTCATATGTTTTCCTGATGACTATGTTTCAAAATTACTTCTATTCAGTTTTGCACATCAGCAGCATATGTATTATAATACCTTGTAAATGCTGTGTGGGTTTGCCCGGTGGTTCCGGGCCTGTTAAATAAAGGAGTGATCACCATGGCTAATTTCGTATACATTTCACCCAACTTTCCGGATAATCACTGGAACTTCTGCCGCCGTCTCCTCGAGAACGGCATGAATGTTCTCGGCATCGGCGACTGTCCCTACGACCAGCTGAGCGGAGAGCTGAAAGCATCGCTAACCGAATACTACAAGGTCTCTTCTCTTGAAAACTACGATGAAGTCTACCGCGCCGTAGCGTTTTTCATACATAAGTACGGCCGCATCGATTATCTCGAGTCCAACAATGAATACTGGCTCGAGCGTGATGCGCAGCTCCGTCAGGAGTTCCATATCACAAGCGGCTTCCAGCCCGAGGATATGCCGCCTGTCAAATTCAAGTCAAAGATGAAGAAGTGCTATGAGAAAGCCGGGATCCCGGTCGCGCGCTTCTGTATCGTGAAAGACCGCAAGAGCTGTCTCTCGTTCATCAAAAAGGTCGGCTGGCCGGTCATCGTCAAGCCTGACAACGGCGTCGGCGCGACAAAGACGTACCGCATCAGCAGTGAAGCTGAACTGGACGAGTTTTTTGAGATAAAAGATGATACTGTTTATATCATGGAAGAATATATCGACGGTACCATCAATTCTTACGACGCCATCGTAAACAGTGAGGGCGAGCCTATCTTCGAGACCGGCAATGTCACGCTCAGCAACCTGATGGACATTGTCAATAATGAGGACAGCATTGCCCTGTATATCCGCGACAGGCTGCCTGAAGATCTTCGGAAGATGGGACGCGCCGCGCTGAAGGCCTTCGGTGTCAAGAAGCGTTTCGTACACTTCGAGTTCTTCCGGCTGAATTCTGACCAGCACATCGGCAAAAAGGGAGAACTGACGGCCCTCGAAGTCAACATGCGGCCGAGCGGCGGCATCAGCCCCAGCATGATGAACTACGCGAACAGCACGGATGTTTATAAGATCTGGGCAGATATGATCGCGTTTGACCACACGGAGAAAGCAACCGGTGACAGGCATATCTGTATCTTTGCCGGCCGGCGTGACAAACGTGATTATGTTATGAGCCGTGAGGATGTTCTCAGAGAATATGCCGATCAGATGCGTGAAGAAGGACGTGTGGATCCTGCCCTTGCGACAGACATGGGCGACTATATGTTCATCGCCTGCTTCGATACGATCAAAGAGGTCAACGCTTTCCTGAAGAAAGTAATGAAAGAAAAGTAAACTATTACAAAGGGCTTTCGCCGGTTTCGGTGAAAGCCCTTTGATTACTTTACTGGATATATACGATCTCGGTCCTGCGAAGGGCGGAGATCACCTTAAGTATGCCGGAATATGCCAATCCGGCGCTATACAGATCCACGAGGATATGCGGCGAATGCAGGAAAACCAGGCTTGCGGCGGCCATCATGAGGTTACCGATTCCCTGGCCGACATCCAGCTTCCACATGGATGCGCCGTATCCTTTTTCCCGGAATCCTTTCAGCAGGTTGACGATTCCCCAGAAGGTATGAACCGCGATCAGATCAACCACGATGTAGATCCTCGGTTCGTCGATCAGGGTCATGCTATAGACACCGAAGTCAAGGACGATCACGCCCAGGTAGAGAACCGCTTTTCCTCCAACCATATGCCGTGCCATCGTTGCGTAATAATACAGGTAACGAACGCCCATGGCAGTCATGGAAACGGACAGGATCGTGGCGATCGCAATAAAGCCGTCCTCCGGGGACCATGCCAGAAGAACAGCGATGACGATCATCCCCAGCCCTATGATGAAGTTTTCAATCCGCTGAAATGCTGTCATAAATAACAGTCCGCTGCTTTCATTTTTCTTTTGTTCCGGGTTCCGCAAACTTCAGCAGCTTCCGGAAATCCCGGATGCCCTGAAAGCCTTTTTCCGCAAAGTCTACGGAAAACCCTGCGAGAAGATTGCCTGACTTATATATCTTGTTCGTCACCATGCTTTTCTGCGCAAGTGCTGCCAGAATAAACCTGCCGAGAAATGTTTCGTCTTTTGCTTCCTCTCCCGCTCCCATGTACTCCGGCACATATTTGTCCAGTTCAAAATCCTCGATTTCTTTCCCGGAAAGTCTTTTTCCAAACGCCTTCCAGTCCTCAGACGCGTCCGCCTGACGCCTCTCTAAGATCTCCCGGATCTCGGTTTCATAGGGTGCTGCCGCATCCCATGCGTACCGGTCTTTTACAAAATGGTCTCTCTGTCCCCGCAGGTACTGAAGCGCAAAGATCATCTGACAGAAGGCATGATAATAATCAGACGGGTTATCCTTCCTTATTTCCTGATAATCGCCCCATGCAGGCAGGTAGCGGTAGCGCATGAAGCTGTAATCCGGCAGATGTCCTGCCCTGCCGTGTCCAAGATTCATAATGGACGATTCGCTCATTCGGTAAAGCGTGGCGGTACAGATGCCCTCTTCAATATCATCCGGGGATGCGGGATTGGAATTGAATCTGACCGCGCGCTCTGAAAAGCCGCCGCCATCCTGAGGAACCAGTTCATAAAAATAATAGTTGATGTTGTTGATCACAAACGACGGCGTACCCGCGAAATACCTGTGCGCCCAGGTATCCGCCAGGACGTGCATGGCCAGTCCCGCTGCCTGCAGTCCTTTGCCTGCGGCCAGCCTGACCGTTTCTTCCAGAAGATCCCCGTTGGGACCGCAGATCATTCTGTATTTGCTCCGATATTTTCGTGTAGTTCTTCCCGGAACTTCCGCCTGAAGATCATAGGGAAGGAAGTGAAAAGACGCCCAAATCCTCGTAATATCCTGCAAGCCGGGGATATCTGTTCTGACGTCCATGAGTTCTGTCTGCAGCTGTGTCGTTGCAGCCGCACGCGGTCCCCGTATCCCGGCGAGAAAGGTTCTGGAACAGCAGTCTGTAAACTGGGCGCTGTAGGCGATCTGCTGAGCCTCTTCGTGCGGATATCCTGCCAGAAATGCGGCACAGTAGGTTGCATAATAATGAAAATCCAACTGCATATCACGCCTCCCGCCGCGCGGCATTGCGCCGCATCCGTTTCAGCCGAAGGGAGGATATCACAAGCTGCACCAGTATGACCAGCGAAGTAATGTCTGCCAGTGTTGCAGCGTATCCGTCGGCGACATCCGTATAAGCTTCTGAAAAGGTCAGAAAATCCTGATAGGCACTGAAAGCCGCTGATGCCGCCAAAAATACCGCAATGGCGACATAAACGCGTCCTGCTTTGTCCTTCATTCCCTCTCTGATCGCAGCACGTCCTACATAGACACGCAGCCCCAGATCGGCAAGGAGCAGCAGCGCAACGACCAGATAGAAGACGGCATATTTTGTCCCGGACTCCAGTCCCAGCTCGGCCCGCAAAGATCTTGCATTGATCAGGATATACATCAGGAACCTGATCAGGCTCCAGACGCCGAAAACAATCACGCCGATTCCGGACATGACCAGTGTATTCTGATTTCGCCGCAGTTCTTTATCCATCTATGACAGCTCTCCCGCGTTCCATTATAGTACATCCCGACGTAAAACACCACTTCAGGTACACACACAAAATATCATAAAAACGCCGGCTGCTGATACCTTTGCATCAACAGCCGACATTTTTCTTCAGGGGTAATACTTATATATAGTCGGAGGGTTGTCCGATTCTATTTACGCAATGCCTGCAGCTTCCATTGCCTGCTGCATATCCGCAATGATATCCTCTGCAGACTCCAGACCTACGCTGAAGCGGAAGAAGCCTGACTGGAAGATCTTCGGATAATGCGGCATCTTATCGCCGTTCTTGTCGTTGTAGACGATCAGGCTCTCGATATCGCCCAGGGAGACAGCATGGGTGATCAGATGCAGATTGTCGAGGAACTTCATCTTCTGCTCATCCGTGCCGTTTAAGTCGAAGGAAATCATTGCGGAGTACTCGCCGTTCTTCATGTACTTAAGCGCTCTGTCATGCTGCGGATGGCTCTCCAGACCCGGATACCAGATGAAACGGGTAGCCGGATTCTTCTCGAGATACTGCGCAACCTTCATGGCAACATCGCTGTGCTGCTTCATACGAAGCGGCAGGGTGCAAAGGCCTCTGGAGATCATCCATGCGTTGAACGGGCTAAGGATACCGCCGAGGTTGACCATAGCGAATTCCTTGATCTCATTGATCAGTTCATGTCTGCCCATAACGCAGCCGCCGAGGGAGTCACCGTGACCGTTGATGTACTTGGTCATGGAATGAATCTCCAGATCTACGCCGTGCTTCAGCGGGTAGATGCAGATCGGACCTGCAAAGGTAGCATCACAGGAAACCAGCGCGCCGCCCTCATGTGCAATCTTGACGATCTCGTCCAGATCAGCAAGACCGGTAGTCGGGTTGCCCGGCATCTCAACATGGATCAGCTTGGTGTTCGGTCTCATAGCTGCACGGACAGCTTCGGTATCGGTGATATCGAGAAGGGTTACATCAATGTTGTACTTTTCCGGAAGGTATTTTCGGAACAGCAGGTTGACCGCGCTGTAGCAGACCTCGGAAACGATAACGTGGTCACCGCTGCTTAAGAATGGGATAAACACACCCGAAAGTGCCGCAACACCGCTGGCGAGAACAACTGCTTCCTCTGCTCCGGTAAGTGCGCAGAGCTTATCCTGCAGTACCATCTGGTTAGGGTTACGGTTCCGGCAGTAAATATTGGAGTTGATGCCTGCCCAGTCAACCGGTGATCCGTCTGTCGGGATGCGGTAGTTGGAAGTCATATAAATCGGCTCATTGATCGCGCCGAAGGTATCGTCCTTGCGTGCGCCGCCGTGAATGGCCAGTGTGTTGATCGAGTAGTTTGCGGTGTTATCCATGTTTTTTTTCCTCCTGAAGTGCCGGACATGCAGTTTATCCTGCGTCCCTGTCGGGCGTCTTTTGTATGCGGCTGTAATTTAAAAACGTGATTTACTATAGCTTGCAGAGCTGTTATGTATAGTAAACCACGTCTTTTATAATTTGTAAAACAAATGGAATTGATTTAAACGATCAGCAATTCTGATTGATGTTTGATTCGTCTGAGCCCTGTATTTCAAGCCAGCTGAACCGTTCCGTGCTTTTTATGCGATGTATCCAGGATCTCCGCGAAGGTATCCGCAAAGCCCGTGATCTGCGGCGTCAGGACCTTGTTCCGGTGCGTCAGGATCTGTACATGCATCAGCTGCTCGTAGTCCTTCAGAGGAATAAAACGCACCTGTCCCTCTGCTGCCATTTCCCGGACGGCATACTCCGGAAGCAGCGTTACGGAATCACACGCCGCAATCAGCCGGGCCGCCATACCGCAGTTTTCAAGCCGCAGCTTGATGCGGTCTTCAATGTTGATATCATGGAACATCGGGTAAAGCATCAGGTTATATGGCGCGCTTTCCTCCATCAGGACAAAGCTTTCTTCCCGCAGGTCTTCTGCCGAGATCTCCTGCAGGCAGGCTAGACGATGCGACGGATTGACCACGATACCGATCCTCACCGGAAACTCCGCATGTATCTTCCAGTCGTTCTGCGGCAGCTGCCGGTCGATGAGACAGGCCGCGTCGATCACATTCTTCTGCAGCATCGATAAAAGATTCGCTGTGTTGTCCACGACAGCATCGACTCGCACCTTGGGGAAGCGCTCATGAAATACCGAAAAGCCCGTCTCAAAAAACACGTCGAATACAGACTGGCAGAGGCCGATCCTAATCGAGCCTGCGAGCTCTTCATCCTCTTTCAGCGCGTTTCCCATCTGCTCCGAAAGGCTGACGATCTGCTGGGCATACGGAAGCAGATCCTGGCCCTGCTGGGTCAGGGAAACGCTCCTGCCGATCCTGTCAAAAAGCTTTGCGCCGACTTCCTCTTCCAGCTGCTGGATCTGCATACTGATATTGGACTGACTGTAGCCGAGTTCTCTCGCAGTCTGCGTAAAATTGAGCAGTGACGCTGCCATCACAAAAGTCTGAAGGTTTCTGATCTCCATATTAGTTCCTCATTTATACGTTGGATATTCCGTTGTCCTTAAGGTAGTCGAGAATAAACTGCCGCATCCTCCGCACTGTGGGCGAAAGGTATTTCCGGTTCTTTGTCAGGATGCCTATGGTCCGTTTCATCGGAAATGCCAGCGGCCAGACGCGGATGTCCCGGTCATTGTCCTTCAGAACCAGCTCCGGCATCAGGCAGATGCCCGCCCCGGATGCCACCATTGCCAGGATCGCCCTGTCGTCATCCAGATAGTACTTGGAACGGGCGTTGATGTTATGCATGTTGATATAATCCATCGTATCCTGGTTGTATCCGCTTCGCTGGAGGATCAGATGTTCGTCCTCAATGTCTGCAATACTCACCATCCTGCCATTCTCCGGAACATAATCCTTTGATGTCACACAAACGATCTGCTCCTCGTAGACCGGCGTCTCCTGAAGATCCGAAGCAAAAGGAAGTGACTCAAATCCGATATCCGCTATGCCGGTGCGGACCCATTCGGCAACATCGCCGTAATCCCCCTGCATCAGGCTGAGTTCCACCTCCGGATAGTCTCTTTCCGCCTGTTTCATCAGGTCCGGAAGCCAGTTGATACAAATGCTGCTGAACGCCGCGATCATGACTTTACCGGTCACTCTCCCGTTCAGCTCCGCGATCTTTTCACTGATCAGCTCTTCTTTTTCGAGTGCTTCGCGCACATAAGGCATGACAGCCTCACCGGCTTCCGTCAGCTTGACGCCGGTCCGCTCTCTTACAAAAAGCGTCAGTCCCCACTGGCTCTCCAACGTCGAAAGCGAATGGCTGACTGCCGACCTTGTCATATGCAGGGCAGCCGCGGCCTTGGCGATATTCTGCTGCCTTGCGATCTC
The DNA here is from genome assembly GCA_017455005.1 of Lachnospiraceae bacterium. Classification (GTDB taxonomy): domain Bacteria; phylum Bacillota; class Clostridia; order Lachnospirales; family Lachnospiraceae; genus Avilachnospira. The sequence continues at coordinate 21,855 of JAFTBX010000152.1, forward strand.
GTTCAGGATCTCATAGTTGTAGTTTGCCATGGAAGTTCCCCCTGCTCCATATGCACAGTTTACGCCGGAAGGAAACTGCCGCAAATTCCCTTTGCAGTCCCCGCCGCTTATATTAAAGCACAGAACATATCAATGAATCAAACGAATCGTTTTTATGCTGTTCATCAATAATTGTGATAATACTGACACGATAGTGTCGTTTCCCGTGAAGTCTGAAATTTCTCATTGCGAAGCACATAAAACACATAAAAACACCGGCGCGCTGTATATCGGTACTGCGCGCCGGCACAAAAGAGGGGGTTGAACCTTTATGGTGTTCAATATGTATTCTTATAAAAATCAATATCCGAGTTCTTTATTTTCATAGTCGCCGCGGGCTTTTTTCTTCGCGACGTACTCATCCCAGATGCCGTTCGGATCATCAATGCCGACCGTCTTAGGATCAAAGAGAGGATCCAGGCCTGCCTTGCGCTGCTTGTCGTAGTCCTTGATGATACGGAACGCGACCGGAGAAAGAAGAACGATCGTAATGACGTTGAACCAGGTCATGATGCCGACGCCGGTATCGCCCATATCCCAAACGGTGCCGCCTTCGATAAAGGATCCGAAGAAGCACATTGCCAGAAGCGCGATACGTCCGATATTGATCAGCTTACGGTTGTTGCCTGCCAGATAATGGATACTGGACTCGACCTCATAGCTGTAGCTCAGGATCGTGGTGAAAACGAAGATCGTCATGATCACCGCCAGAAGTCCGCCGGACCAGGTGCCGAGAGATCTCTTCATGGCTTCCTGCATGAACAGTACGCCGTAGTGCACACCCGGAGCATTTTCAACCAGAAGCGCCGTCTCATCGACTCCGTTTGCGGTAACGTTGTAAGCGCCGCTTAAGAGGATGGAAAGACCGGTAATGCTGCAGACGAACAGTGTATCAATGTATACGGAAAGTCCCTGAACCAGTCCCTGCTTGACCGGATGGGAAGTGTTTGCGGTTGAAGACATGATCGGTGCCATACCGTTGCCGGCGTCACAGGAGAAGAAGCCTCTCTTGATGCCCCATTCGACAGTTGTGCCGAAGATCGCGCCGTAGACTGCGTCTTTTGTGAATGCGCAGCGGAACATCTCGGCGATAACCCCCGGGATACGTCCCGCGTTGGTGATCATGATGAAGAGACCGACCAGCAGGTAGATGCCGCACATCAGCGGCGCCAGAACCTCTGCAACCTGACCGATACGCTTGATGCCGCCCATGATAACGAGCGCGGTTGCTACGGTAATGACCGCTCCGGTCACGATCGGTGTGACATTGAATGCGTCATTGATCGTGGACGCGGAAGTATAGGTCTGGACTGCCGCCAGCAGGAAACATCCGACAAATGTCGCAAAAACATAAAGAAGCGCGAGCGGCCTGCTCTTTAAACCGCGGGTAGCGTAGTATGCCGGACCGCCGACAAGCTCGTTACCGCTTCGATCCTTGTATGCCTGGCCGAGAATACACTCAATGATACCGGTGCTGCAGCCGATCAGCGCGGTGATCCACATCCATACGACCGCGCCCGGGCCGCCGAAGAAGATCGCTGTCGCAACGCCGGCGATGTTACCGGTGCCGACACGTGAGCCGACGGTCGTAGCCAGTGCCTGGAAAGCGCTGATACTGGTTTCCGCAGTCTCCTCTTCCTTCTCAAACATCAGGCGGAACATTTCTCCGAATCTGCGGAACTGAATACCTCTTGTCATGACTGTAAAGTACGCTGCGACGACCATCAGAAGGACGATGACAGCGATACCCCAGATGACTCCGTTGACATTGCTGATAATACTTGCAAATAATTCCATCTGAATTCCCCTTTTCAACTATTCGTTGTTTGTAAGTGTTCCAGCTCTGCTCTGCAATGCCAGTATATTGGAAGCAGCCGAACGCGTAAAGCGAGGGTTCTTTGCTTCCGGCGTGAATTATTTTTACGTTTCTCATCATATCATGTTTGCTCCGGCAAGGCCGGTTCAGGGTCGATCGGCAGAGGCGGCATAATGTGTATTGCGGGACAAAAAGTCCCCGGGCACAGTCTGTACTGCGCCCGGGGTGAGAAGAGGGGTATGTTATATGGTCAATGCTTTCGCATCACTGCTGTATTATAATCGGATCAACGCCGGCTTTGGACTTTACCGGATCAAACCTCCAGCGTTCCGAAGTCCTCGTTATTATTGATGATCTGCAGCGCAAGTTCCTGTGCCTTAATGTCATCCGGGATCAGCTTGCCTGCCGTAAAGGAATAGGAACACTCCTCCGAACTGAAGATCATGTTGTGGACACCGTCGTCATTGCTCCTTAAGTTGACGATCGTCGTCGCGTTATCGGTGATCAGCTCAAGCTCGTCATCATAGGCATACTCGTTGAAGTCGCCGCTGATATCGAGTTTGCTGCCCTTGCCTTTTCTGAGACGGTAGGCTTCTTCACCGCTTTCATCGGTGAAGATCACTTCGATCATGCCGTCTTTCATCGCCCGGTAGGATGACGCCTTGCATCCTTCCAGCGCATCCGGCAGTTCAAACTTGAACCCGGCCGCTTCCTCTGCTTCCGTGATCGTACCGTAGTCAGCCCACGGGTTCGCCATGCCGACGGCGCTTTCTGCTGCCGTATCCGCAGCCGTCGTCTCAGCAGCCGTCGTCTGGGTCTGTGCGCTGTTTCCGCAGCCGGTCACAAGAACGATCCCGCTTAAGATGGCTGCGCCGATCATGCTGAGTGCTCTATTTTTCATACGATTCAATGCCTTACCCTTTCGTACAATTCCATGCTTATATGGTCCGTCGTGCCGGGATCACCGGCCGCTTTCCCTGCGGAAGATCCGCTTCCTTTCCGGAGCATTTCCCTTCCTCAGGACACTGTCATCATAACACAATCAATTATGAATTGATTTAAGAATGTATTACAAAGGGGGAAAGATATTTATTCCATATCATTACAAAAGTGTGAAAAGATTAACGTTCTGTCCGGCAGCTTTTCCCCTCCCGCTCATGAACGATCAATTCAGATACCGTCCGGTAATGCTTGCCGGGTTTTCGCGGATCCCGGCAGGCGTACCCTCCTCCACGATCCTGCCGCCGGCCTCGCCGCCGCCCGGGCCCATGTCGATGATATAGTCCGCGTTCCGGATGACATCCAGATCATGTTCGATAACGATGACGGTCGCTCCGCTTTCGATCAGCCGCCGGAAGACCGCAAGGAGGGTCTCCACATCCGACGGATGCAGGCCGATGGTCGGCTCATCAAAGACAAAGACCGTATCCGTCTGGATCTTTCCCATCTCACTGGCCAGCTTCAGGCGTTGCGCTTCGCCGCCGGAAAGACTCGGCGTTTCTTCTCCGAGCGTCAGGTATCCGAGTCCGAGATCATGGAGGACCTGCAGGCGGCGCGCCACTGTCGAAAGATCGCTGCAGGCTTCCAGCGCTTCGTCAATGCTTTTATCCATCAGCTCGGGCAGGGAAAGCCCTTCGCCGCCTTTTTTCGGGATCCTGCGGATCAGCCCCGCATCCTTGCTGTAACGGGATCCGCCGCACTCCGGGCACGGGATATCCACATCCGGAAGGAATTGCACATCCAGGCTGATCGTGCCGGTACCGTCACAGACCGGGCAGCGCAGGCTTCCCGTGTTGTAGGAAAAGTCTCCCGCCTTGCATCCCCGGGCCTTCGCGTCCGGCGTTTTCGCGTAGACCTTCCGCAATTCATCATGAATATCCGCATAGGTTGCGACCGTGGAGCGGACATTGATCCCGATCGGCGTGGCGTCGATCAGCCTGATATGGCGGATACCCTCCGCCTCGATATGCTTTACGTGCGCGGGCAGCTTCTGTCCGCCAAGCTTTGCCTCCAGCGCGGGGATCAGGCTTTCGAGGATCATCGTGGTCTTGCCGGATCCCGAGACGCCGGTCACAGCGACCAGCCTTCCCTTCGGGATTCGCACCTGCAGCGGTTTTACCGTGTGGATCGAATCCGTCTCCAGCCGGATCTCGCCGAGATCAAACATCTCCCCGGCGGAAGCATGCATCCCGGTATCGATCACTTTCTTCCCGGTCAGATACGGGGCGATGACAGATGAGGGATCGTTCTCCACGTCTTCGAGCCGACCCTCGGCGATCACTCTGCCGCCGCCGGCGCCCGCCTCAGGGCCGAGTTCCACCAGATAGTCAGCCTCCTTCAGCACGTTGGTATCGTGGTCGACCAGGATGACGGAATTTCCGTCCGCAAGGAGGTCCTGCATCACACCGGTCAGTCCTTCCATATTAGAAGGGTGCAGACCGATCGAAGGCTCATCCAGTACATAAAGCACTCCTGTCGTACGGTTGCGTACGGCTCGTGCCAGCTGCATACGCTGGCGTTCTCCTGTCGAAAGCGTAAA
>JAFTBX010000153.1 GCA_017455005.1 Lachnospiraceae bacterium
CCAGAAGATCTATGAAGATCTGCTCAGGCCTGAGATACATGACCAGCTGCTATCCGTGGCTAAGCTGCAGCTGCTGCAAGCAGCATAGATTACCAAAGAACTTACCTGAAGATAATTTACACACAATTCTGGACTTGACTAATATTTCTATGCAATGCATAAAGGCATGCTGAAATATTAGCTATGATTTCCGGATTTCGAAAAAATATCGCTATTTTTAAGGCATATGTTTTTGGGGCCTATGTTTTATGCATCTGTCATAGAGGCATTGTCTTTAAGCAGCTGTTTTTGAGGTCACCGTTTTTGAACTGGTACGGTTCAGATGCCAATGCTGTCCGCGGTGGCAAGTTCTCATATCTGCCGGGAATGGAGATGCCAGTAAAGTTTCTGACAATGCTGACCGCGTGGGTCAGGTTCCGGACAGCCCCAGGATGAGGTACCCCGCCGCGCTGATCGCGGCGATGACGGCCCAGTAGCGCATGCGGATGCTGCGGTTTACGCGCGGATCACAGCCGATGGCAGTGGCGATGAGGTCGCCGTCCGCGATGTAGGGGCAGAGGTTGTCGCCCGTGATGCCGGCCGCGCAGACCGCGCCGAGCAGGAGCGGGAGGCTGCCGCCAAAGACCGTAAAAAGCCGGCAGGCGACCGGGATGCCGATACCGTACATGCCCCAGGAGGAGCCTAAGAGCAGGGTCAGCAGCGTAAAGATAAGGTAGCAGAGCGCCGGCAGGTACTGAGGATGCCGGTCACTGAGAGCGGGGAGAAGCCGCGCCACAAGCTCCGTGCAGTTCAGCCGGTCAAGGCAGGTCGAAACGCATAAAGCAAGGAGCAGCAGAAGGATCGGGAGCGCCGTGGACTGGATGCCCGCGACCATGTGGTCCATGAACTGCTCCGGCGTCATGAGCTTCTGGCTGACATAGGAAAAGAACATCCACGCGACCGCTGCGGCAAGGCCCGCTGCAGGATCGAGCATGAAGCTGCCGTGTCCGCGGACGAGGCCTGCGGCAGTGGATACGACGACCATAACCGCGATCGGCACGAGGAGATTGGCAGGATGTCCGTAGATCTCCGCATCGTCCTCCGCGAGGAAGTACTTTTCGGAGCCCTCCGGCCAGAGCGTGCCGCCGGCAGAGACTCTTGCCTGCGCATCCCGAAGGAGCTTTATCTTCGGAAGTACGCCTGCGGCGGCTGCCATTGCCAGCAAAACGCCAAGCACCGACGCGAAGTTATAAGGAACCGAGCGTAAAAAGTAAGCGCCGCCCTCGGAGCCGAGGCTGATCGTCATGGTACCGCTGAGGTAAGCGCCCCAGACGGAAAGCGGGATCAGGGAACAGATGGCGGTGGAGCTCCTTGCGATGAGGGCCGGCACCTCCCTCGGGACGCGCGCCCGATCCGATATCCCGGTCAGGCAGAAGGCCGCGGAGAGGACATTCAGGCAGTCATCGATAAAGATCAGCGCCATGATGCCGATCATGGCAAAGAGCGACCCGCGCCCGCTGCGGATATGCGCCTCGGCAGGGCGCCGGAGCGCGCTGATGCCGCCTGCCGCGGAAAGGAGCGAAGACACTGCGCCGATAAGGCACATGATGACGATCGTGGAAGCGGTGTCGTAGACCGCGATCCCCTCCGTAAGGGCATCGGTAAAGCCCTGCAGGAAATTGCCGCCGTTTAGGACGCCGGCGCCCAGCATGACCGTGAGGATCAGGGCTTCGAGCGCCTGTTTTGTCCAAAGGGTAAAGGCCACGAGGAACCCAAGGGGCAGCAGCATCCAGAAGGGTCCCGGCTGCACGCCCCGCGGCATAAAGATATAGGTCAGGATAAAGACCGCGGCGACGGCGAGATGCGTGAGCAGGAAGGCTTTCCGGCTCCACGTACGCGCACCGGGACTGCGCAGGATGCCGCGGCGGTCCCGCGCGATCTCCAGGAGCTTTGTGTGCTTCATCGAAAGCTGCCCGTAGACCTGCTTTAAGAGGTCTCCCGCAAGCGTCGGCCTCCGGGAAATCTGGGCGAGGAAGTCCTCCGCCTTCATGCGGTAAGCGACGACCTTTCCGCGGGCACGTACCGTCGTGAGACGCGGTTCGCTCGCAATGATGCCGTACTCGCCGAAGTACTGGCCCTCGCGCATTTCATTGACCTGCTCCCCGTCGCGGTCGAGTACATCGCAGGTCCCGTCGTCGATAAAATACAGGGCGTCGGCCTCTTCTCCGAGGCGGACAATGTCGTCGCCGCTTACGTACTCGCGGCGTTCGAGCTTCTGAAGGACTTCGTCCGCGTCAGCATTGTCCAAATGGAAAAAGCCGGCGATATATACGTTTGTGATCGTGGTCGGATGTTTCATTTTGAACCTTTGTACGTCTTTGTTCTTATTTAAAAAGTCTTTGCTGAAACAAACTTCTCTGATATATAATATAATCGAAAATTGTGAAAAAAAATACATATTTAAGTGATTATATTTAAGGAGGTTACTTGATGGCACATTTCAGAAGTGCGGACCTTATGGAGCTTTCCTATAAGGGTTATTTTAAGGGAATGGGTTACTCCGACTGCGAGCTCGGTCCGGATAAGCCGAGGATCGGTATCGCGAACTCCTGGAACCAGCTGGTTCCGGGCCACTACAACTTAAACCAGGTGGCGGAGTACGTGAAGAGAGGTATTTACGAGGCAGGCGGCACTGCCTGTGAGTTCGGCGTCATGGCATGCTGCGACGGTATCGCACAGGGCCATATCGGCATGAGTTATATCCTTCCGAGCCGTGAGATCATCTGCGACTCTGTAGAACTGATGGTGCAGGCACACCAGCTGGACGCGGTCGTCCTTCTGGCATCCTGCGATAAGATCGTCCCCGGCATGATCATGGCGGCAGCCCGCCTGAACGTTCCGGCGATCCTTGTAAACGGCGGCCCGATGCTTTCCGGTATCGAGTTTGACGGACGTAAGTCCGACGGTACGGCTCCGGATGAGGCGATGGGAATGCTGTCCGCGGGCAAGATCACCCAGGACGAGCTGGATACGCTGGTTGACGCGTGCTGCCCGGGCTGCGGCTCCTGCTCCTTCTTCGGAACGGCAAACACCATGGGCTGCGCGATCGAGGCACTCGGTATGTCACTTTCCGGCAGTGCGGTCGTACCGGCAGTTTACGCTGACAGACTCCGCTACGCGTTCAAGACCGGCCAGAAGATCGTAGAACTGACCAAGAAGGACATCCGTCCGAGAGACATCATTACCAAGGCATCCATCCGCAACTCGATCATCGCGACGATGTCCGTCTGCGGCTCCACCAACGCATGCCTCCACCTTCCGGCGATCGCGAAGGAAGCGGGCATTGACGACTGGGATGTCATTGACGAGTTCGATAAGCTCAACAAGATCACCCCGCAGCTTGCGCGTATCTATCCGGCATCCGACTGGTCCCTCGAGGACTTCTACAAGGCGGGCGGCATGCAGAGAGTCATGCGCAATCTGGGCGACCTCCTCGATACGAGCGTCATGACGGTAGACTGCCAGACCCTCGGAGAGAACCTCGCCGCTGCGAAGTTCATCTATCCGGAGAACCCGGAGCTCATCAAGACGAGAGAGGAACCCTTCGCGCCGACCGGCGGCATCGCGGTCCTTCGCGGCAACATTTGCCCGGATACCGGTATCACGAAGCCGGGCGCTTATGATCCGTGCATGTATGACTTCACCGGCAAGGCGATCTGCTTCGACTGCGAGGAAGACGCTGAGGAAGCGATCCTGAAGGGCGATGTCAAGCCGGGCCACGTCGTGGTCGTCAGATATGAGGGCCCGAAGGGCGGACCGGGCATGAGAGAGATGTACAAGGCAATGAAGTACCTCTACGGCCAGGGCCTCAATAAGTGCACCGCGCTGATCACCGACGGACGTTTCTCCGGCACGAACAACGGCTGCTTCGTCGGCCACATCTCCCCGGAGGCTGCGGACGGCGGCCCGCTGGCACTCTTAAAGGACGGCGACACGATCCACCTCGATGTCATGAACGGCATCCTTGAGGCGACCGACGTCACCCCGGAGGAGTTCGCGGAGAGAAAGAAGAGCTGGAAGAGACCGAAGAAGGATATCCCGAACGGCTATCTGAGACTCTACTCCAAGGTCGCATCCAGTGCGGCAAAGGGCGCGGTCATCGACGACGAGCAGATCTACTCCAAGATCGACTGATGACGTCCGCAGAAGGGGATTTTCTGTCTGTAAGCTATTCATCTCACGATTTATTCGGGACCGGCTGGTTTCAGCCGGTCCTTTTGTTTTGCATGGTTTCCCTTTCGCACCTTGCCTGACAGCGTTAAGAAATGTATAATACAAATCAGGAAAACTTTACGGCTTCTTTACACAATGCCGACTGACCCGATGCGCACTTTACCCGGAGCCTGGTTATGAATCTTACACTGGCGATCTCACTCTTTATCCTTATCATCCTGATCTACTGGATCATCTGCGAGCTGTTCACGGTGCTGTTCCGCTTTACGGGACTGCCGGATGAAAAGGCGCGCTTCCAGGTCCTGTCGCTGCTGACCGGCGCGGGCTATACGACCCATGAGAGTGAAATGCTGCTTTCCATCCGGGCGCGGCGCAGGCTGGCGCAGATCACGATGCTGTTCGGGTACGTATTCAACATCACGATCGTCTCCGCGTTCATCAACGTCTTTCTGTCCATGAAGACCTACCAGGCCGAGCATTTCTTCGTCGGCACGCTGACGCCGCTCGCGGTCGCGGTCATTCTCATCCTGCTGATCCGAACGCGCTCGGTGCGCAAACGGATTGACCGCCTGCTCGAAGGCGTGGCCGGCGCGATCATGCACCAGGACTCGGTCAATACCATCCTCCTCATGGACTACATTGCCCATGACTCCATCGCGCAGGTGACGCTCCGCAAGGTGCCGGAGGAACTTCGCGAGAAAACGCTCAAAGAGCTTGACTTGCGTTCCAAAAGCAATATACTGGTAATGCTGGTCGAACGGATGGATCACACGGTCGAAGCGGCCGGCGCGGATACGAAGTTCCAGGCGGGCGACAAGCTGACGGTCTTCGGAAACTACAAGACGATCGCGGCAACATTCCACGCGAAGGAACGTTTTAATTAGGGCAATGCCGACCGCCCCGGAAGCGTGATGCTGCCGGATACCGGAACGCGGCAAACAACGGATAATCAGGAAAGAGAGGACACTACATTGGATCTTTCAGTCAATGCTTTGTTTTTATACCAGGTCTACGCTGCGAAGGATACGGAAGGCACCACAGAGCAGCCCAAGTACCGTATGATCGCGGATTTCTTATATGAGGAAGACGCGAAGGCGTATGTGGAGTATCTGAAGAAGAACCCGCACGACGGCCTGAGCCGCTTCTATATCCGTGACTGCGGGAAGTAAGCGGCGGCTATCGCACGGATCCAAAAGGACAGAAAGAAAACGCCCTCGATTGAGGGCGTTTTTTGGTACACATCCTTTGTTATCCTTTGGGTATCCGAAAGGAGGACAGCGTATGTATAACGATAAGTCAGAAATCAGGATAGGTGATCTGCCGCTTTCCCTGACGGCATTTTTATGCCTGAAGCGGGCGGGATATCAGACGCTCGGGGATCTTGCGAAGGCGCGTCGGAGGGATATCATGGATATCCGGGAGCTCACGCGGCGCAACCTCGAGGAGATCGTAAAGTGCATGGACCAGTACGGGCTGCGGTTTTCGGGGTGCATTTCCCGGTAGCGTACGGGACAATCAGCATTTCCCGGTAGCATATGGAATTATTTTTAGAACAAGGACAAATTCTGTTCACATTTCTACTCTAATATATGTATAATGTGTTTCTTGACATGGATTTTACGTTATCATTACGCGAGGCATATATTTATGAGTATTTTCAATGTCATTTCCCTGATGGGCGGATTGGCCATGTTCCTCTATGGCATGCGTCTGATGGGCGATTCCCTGAAGGAGAACTCCTCGGGCACCCTGAAGATCGCCATGGAGCACGTGACCAACAACCCGGTCAAGGCTTTTATCCTGGGCCTTCTGGTCACGGCGCTGATCCAGTCGTCGACGGCGACGATCGTCATCACTTCCGGCCTTGTCGGCGCGGGCATCCTGACCCTGCACCAGTCGCTGGGCATTATCATCGGCGCGAACGTCGGTACGACGGTGACCGGCCAGATCATCCGTCTGCTGGACCTGAATGCCACCGGCGGCGCTTCGTGGCTGAGATTCCTGCAGCCGTCCACCCTGGCACCTCTTGCCCTGATCATCGGCATGGTGCTGATCATGACCAACGCGGTCCGCAACGCCAAGTCCATCGGCAACATTGCCATCGGCTTCGGTATCCTTTTCTCCGGACTTCTGAACATGACCGGTGCGGTCAATACGCTTTCCCAGTCCGGCATCATCGAGCAGCTGTTCGCGGGTCTCGGTGAGAACCCTGTGATTGGATATCTCACCGGCGCGGGCATCGCTTTCGCCCTGCAGAGCTCATCCGCGACCATCGGTATCCTGCAGGCGTTTTCACAGACCGGCCTTCTGACCTGGAAGGCTATCTACGCGGTCATCGTCGGTATCTACCTCGGCGACTGCGTGACGACCGCCATCGTCTGTTCCATCGGCGCGAAGGCTGAGGCAAAGCGCGTCGGTATCGTCAACATTCTCTTCAATCTCAGCGAGACCGTCGTGGTGCTCGTAGCCGTCACCGTTGTGCACAAGCTCGGCTTGCTGGACGGGCTCTGGGAAAAGACGGTCAACTCCGGTATCATTGCCAACACCAACACCATTTTCAACATGGGCTGCGCCATCGTGCTGTTCCCGCTGCTCAACACCTATGAGAAGCTGAGCCGTAAGATCATCAAGGACGAGCCGGTGGAGGTCAATAAGTATCAGGACAAGCTTGACGCCCTGAACCCGGTCTTCTTCGACACGCCGGCGCTGGCGCTGCGCAGCTGCTATAACGCGCTGCTTACGATGCTGGAAGCGTCCTGGGACAACATTGACAAGTCCTTTACCCTGCTGGAGAAGTACGATGAGTCGGTCTATCAGGAGATCGTGAAGGAGGAGACCAACATTGATCTGATGACGGACCACGTCAGCCGGTATCTCGTGGAGCTCCTTCCCTATCTGAAGCTGGAGCTGCACATCTCGATCCTGAACCAGTACTACAAGGTCGTTTCCGAGTTCGAGCGTCTCGGCGATCATGCCTTCAACATCGCGGAATCGGCGGCGCAGATGCATAAGTCGAACAACCGCTTCTCCCCGGCCTGCATTGAGGAACTGAAGGTCCTCGAGAGCCTGATCGGCGATATCCTGAACTATACGGACCAGAGCTTCCGCAAGAGAGACGTGGACGCGGCCTACCAGATCGAGCCGCTCGTGCAGGTGGCCGGTGAGTTTACCAACAAGCTCAAGAAGAACCACTTAAAGCGCCTCGGTACCGGCGAGTGCAGCATGTTTGCCGACGCGAGCTTCTCCAACCTGATGGTAGAGTTCAAGCGCATCGCGGATGTCTGCTCCAATGTCGGCATTGCTACCCTTGTGCGTGTGCGCCCGGAGCTGGCGGACCACGAGCATCTCTACTTTGAGAGCCTGCATGCAGGTAAGGACGCGGAGTACAATGCTGCCTTCCGTGAGGCGTATGACCGGTATTTTTCTCTGCTGCATGACCCGGAGTCACTTGCGTGATTCTGATGAAAGCAGTAAAATAAACGGGACAACATTGACCCGGCGTGTTATGCCGAAACAGGGCATGCATGCCGGGTATTTTGATTCAGGAGAGAGCACTATGGATCCTGTACTTGCCAGTTCGATCAGATATATGGAGGAGATCTCCCTAAACGCCTGGCCGTCGCACAAGTCCGAGCTTTATGACGGCTGGCTGATCCGCTATTCCCATAACTACACCCACCGCACCAACAGCGTGGAGCAGGTCGGCCCGTCCACGATCCCGATCCTTCAGAAGGTCGAGTTTTGTGAGAATGCCTACCGCCATCACAAGACGCCGGCGCACTTCAAGATCAACCCGCTGACGGATCTGGCCTTCGATAAGATGCTGGAGGACCGGGGTTACAGCGTGCAGCATGTCACGGAAGTCATGACGGCGGATCTGGATCAGGTGCATCTGCTGGACGGCGCCGTGGAGGAGTTCGAGTTCGGGAACCATCTCGGCATGCCTTCGAGCGTGCGTTTTAATGATGACCTCGTCGTCCTGGTCCAGCCGCGCATCACGGACGAATGGATCAGCGGCGTGCTGCATCTGAACGGGACCTGCGATCCGACGCTCCGCCGCATCGTGCCCGCGATGTACAAGGCGATCCCGAAAAAAACCATCGTCTGTTCCATCGAGGTGGACGGCCGCATGGTGGCATCGGGCCTCGGCATCTGCGACCGTGAGTTCGTGGGGATCTACGCGATCTATGTATCCCCGGCCTGCCGGAGACGGCACTATGCCCGGGCGGTCTGCTCGGCGCTTCTGCTCGTCGGAAGCCATCAGGGCGCGTCAAAGGCCTACCTGCAGGTGGTAAAGGGCAATGCCAACGCCCGCCGGCTGTACATGGATCTGGGGTTTGAGGACTTCTACACCTACTGGTTCAGGAGCAAGGACGTGTAAGGCTGGGCTCCTCGTCCACTTGTCGTTCCGCCGGCTGCGTATACTCTGATCGCCTCTTTTCTGCGAGTCTTTTCCTATCCTTTCACTGTCGTTCGCTACTGCCCCGCGACGGGGCACGAATTACAGTCGAAAAGGCATCATTAGAGGGAAAAAGACTGTAAGAATTCTGATTACAGTCAAATCGGAGTTATTACCTCAAAAAGACTGTAATTTTAGGGCTGCTTACAGTCGAATTTAAAAAAATCAGTTGAAAAGACTGTAAAAGTGTCCTTTTGGATCAGTGGATCGCATTATGTAAACCAAAACCTACAGTCAAATTCAGCATAATTGTCTCAAATGACTGTAATCGATAAACGTACAGTCAAAAAGAGGAAAATGCAGACGAATCGACTGTAATTTCTTGATAAGAGAGCCAGTTACGAGAAAAAGGAAGAGCTGCAAGGCATCCGCCCTGCAGCTCTTAAAAATGTAGATATAATGTGAATTTACACTCTGTTTGGGTTACAGCCCGTCCTGACTGTCCGGGGTGAACCAGATTAGATCACAGCCCGTCCTGACTGTCCGGGGTGAACCAGATTA
>JAFTBX010000154.1 GCA_017455005.1 Lachnospiraceae bacterium
GAGCTGCGAAGCCATATATTCGTAAATTGACTGTTTTTTATTTTCCATTTTATTGCATATCCCAGCGGTCAGTCTTTATCGCGTTCTGCAGAAATCATATTCCTTCCGTGCTGCCTCATCATCCGGATATACCTTCAGATATTGCTCCAGAAGTTCCGCCGCATCAGCGTATTTCTGCATATGCTCTGCGCAGACAGCGCGGTCAAACCAGGCAGTCCTTCCGGATATGGTGCCGTCCAGTGACGCATAGTCTTCAAGGACCTTGTCGGCTTCCTCGTACTCTCCTGCTTCGATCATAGCCTTCGTTTTTCTGCAGACATCGATCGCATCCATTTCAGACATCAGCGCCGAATACTGTGCCTGCGCCTCTTTATCATCGGCGTCAAGTTCGATCAGCGCCTCATAAGAAGCTTTCGCTGCTTCATAATCTCCGATGTGAAGACGGCATTCCGCGCTGTACTTCAGTATGTCGAACTGCAGATCAGATACCTGGCCTTTTGACGTATCCAACGCCGCGTCAAACTTCTCAAGCGCGGCCTGATAGTTACCCTGCTGAAACAGCGCAACGCCCTCATCGCGAAGCTCATACTTATCGGGACCTTTGCTGCAACCCATAAGTATCAACGACGCTGCCAGGCAGATCATCCATGTTTTTCGAAAACTTATTTTCATTCTCATTCCTCTTTCACGCAGTAATCCCGGTATTCCGCATCCTACTGCCTGCCGGTCGACCCGAACCCTCCGCGGGCGCTGTTGCCGAGCGTCTCGCACTCCTCAAACACGATGCGCGGCTGGTGTTCAATGATGCGGAACTGACAGACACGGTCATTGACATGCACTTCTGTATCTCTGGTAGCATAGACCGGCATGCGGATCACATCTTCATCTCCGCAGTAGGTCTCGTCAATGACGCCGATCGCATTGGTCTGAATCAAACCGTAGTTTTTAAACAGGGACGACCTCGCTGCCGTGATCATTTCATATCCTTCCGGCAGCTGTATGGAAATACCAAGGTCGATCAGGGCAAAATCGCCCTTCTTCAGCTGATAGTCCTGCGCAGCCCTCAGATCGATCCAGTCCGATTTCCCGGCAATGTATGTCAGTTTTTCGATTTTATCAGAATGATACTTGATCCTTATCGTCTTTTCCATCTTCTTCACCCATGCGATCACGTACCTCGACCTGTACCTCGTCCTCGATGCGGGACTCCATCTCAGGCCCTACCTGCGGAAGCGAGGCAGTATTCTCTACCCCGAATCTTCTGTAAAACTCATCCGTGGGTTTAAACAGGATCGGTTTGCCGGGTGCATTCAGCCTGCCGGCTTCTTCGATCAATCCGTACTCAATCAGCTTGTTGACTGCAAAATCAGATTTGACGCCGCGGATCTTTTCGATCTCGACCCTGGTTGCAGGGTTCTTGTTGGCAATGATTGCAAGTGTCTCCAACAGAACTTCGGAAAGCTCCGGTTTCTTCGGCGAAGATACGACCCGCACGAGATAGTCAAAATACTTCGGGCTGGTGCACATCTGGTACTTGCCCTCGACTTCCCGGATCATCAGCGCTCCGTCCGATTCATCATATCGTTTCGCAAGACCCTGGACGACTTCTCTCGCGGTCCTCACATCGCAGCCGCAGGCCTTCGCCAGTTCCGACACCTCCACGGCGCGCGCAAGCGCAAAAAGCACAGCTTCCATGATGTGCTCGTACTCTGTATAATCCTGTTGTTCCTGCGGAAACAGCTCCAGCTGTTCGCCGCGCGTATCTTCTATATCCATAGATACTCCAATCATTGCATTATGCGTCTACCAGTTCGCTGAGGTCAACATCCTCCAGGTCTGCGCCTTCCCGGACCTCGACGTCGAGATCCTGATCCTGTGTTTCCTGCCAGACATTGATCTTGCCCATACGCATCAGCTCCAGGACCGCAAGGAAGGAAACAACGACCTCGGTGCGGTCCGCGCCTCCCGCCAGCATTTGCCGGAAGGAAAAACGCCTGTGGCTCTTTGCGTAGCTCACCATGGTACGGATGCAGCGGGCCAGAGAGACCCGTTCTCTCCGGATCGTTCCAAAGTTTTCATGCTCCGCATTTTTACTTGCCTGCATGCGCCTCAGGATCCTGTCATACACTTCTTTCAGGAGATCCATGGAAACGCCGTGCAAAAGCTCATCCAGGTCGACCGGCGGCACATAGGACTTCAGTTCTTCCGGCAGGTCTCCGCTCTTAAAGACAAAGCGCTCAGCATAGTCCTCATAAAAATCGAGTTCATGCGCGATATACTTATAACGCTTATACTCAAGAAGCCGGCGGACCAGCTCTTCTCTCGGGTCTTCTTCCTCTTCTTCCGCCTTTTCTTCGACGGGAAGCAGCATCCTTGCCTTGATGTCGAGAAGTGTCGCGGCCATCACGAGGAAGTCCGACACGACATCCAGATCCGTTTCTTCCATCCTGCTGATGTAGGACAGGTACTGCGCCGTGATCTCGGCGATCGGAATATCATAGATGTCGACCTTGTTCTTCTCCAAAAGCTGCAGCAGAAGGTCCAACGGTCCGTCAAAATTCAGATTGTCCAGTTTGTAGGTAGGCTGTGTCATGAAAAGTTCATTTCTATCATAGAGATCTCCGGGAGATCATTAAAGCGGATGTCAACGCTGTGCGTGCCGATGCCGCGGCTTACGATCATTTTCGTCCGTCCGTTCCCGGATGTATGCATACCGGAGCATTCCTTTACAAAAAACTGAAACTGGGGTGTCATGAGACCCGGCCTGCCGGGCAGCGGCAGACGGATCGTGCCGCCGTGAAAATGGCCGGAAAGCACCAGATCCGCGCCCCAGGCGGCGGCTTCCTCCAGATACATCGGGCTGTGCATCATAAGGATGTTGATTTTGTCCTTCTGAGGCATGCCGAGCTTTTTAAGAATGTAATCCTGCGGCATCGGCTTCTTTTTGCCGAACAAAGGGATCAGACGCCGGTAATAGTCTTCTTCCATTGTGATCCCATGGATCGCGACGCCGTTTAAAACAACGCTCCGGTTTCTGAGGCAGATCACGCCTTCCTGCTCCAGTGCCCGGCTATATGCTTCAAAAGAATCGGGATGCCTGTCGCGAAGCCTGGCCTCGTGATTGCCTTCCGCATAGACCACGGCCCACCGCTTCGCAAGCTCCCGGATCAGTTCCAGTGAAGGTCCCAGGTCCGCGGTCCACTCCCGGTGCTTCATGCAGGTGAACATGTCGCCTCCGAGGAGCACCATCGCCGGCTGTTCCTTCTCCAGGGCCGCTATGATCTTATCCGTTCCGTTGTCCCGGCAGTAATCGTGAAGGTCAGAAAGGAAAGCGAACTTTATGCGGCCGCCTTCGGGATCTGTCCTGACCGGATCACCCCTTCGTATGTCAACAAAGTATCGCTCTGTACTCAGCTGCTTCCGCTCCCAGGCGCTTCGAAATACGAGTGCGGCAAAGGCTGCGGCAAGCAGAGTTATGAAAATGATCAAAGCCGCTATCATGCTTTCGGCACCTATAGAATAAAAGCCGGCCTGAAGCCAGACCGGCATATACAAAATATGTTCCCAAGCGGAATCGAACCGCTATCTACAGCTCCGGAGGCTATCGTTCTATCCGTTATACTATGGGAACACGAACACACTATATGGTATCACATTTTCCCACATCCGTAAAGGAAATTTCTGGCTTGCCCTGTCGGAAAAACATGAACTGTTTCAAATAGGGAATGATACACAAATCCCCTTCTGCGAACTTTATCAGTCCGCAGAAGGGGATAGAAACTTTCCTCAGTATCAGATCAGCCCTTGTAGTTGACGATCTTTCCGAAGTCTTCCTTCAGGGATGCGCCGCCTACCAGGCCGCCGTCGATATCCGGCATGCCGAAAAGCTCTGCAGCATTACCGCCGTTGACGGATCCGCCGTACTGTACACGGATCTCCTCAGCGACTGCGTCGCCGTAGATCTCACGGATGCACTGACGGACTGCAGCGCAGACTTCCTGTGCCTGTTCGCTGGTAGCGGTCTTGCCGGTACCGATTGCCCAGATCGGCTCGTACGCAATGACAGTCTTTGCAGCATCTTCCGCAGAGATGTCCTGATAGCCGACCTTGATCTGCTGGCGGACGAAATCAATGGTGATACCCTGCTCTCTCTGCTCGAGAGTCTCGCCGCAGCACATGATCGGAGTCAGACCATTCCTGATGGCCTGCTTCATCTTCTTGTTGATGTCCGAATTGGTCTCTCCGAAATACTCTCTGCGCTCAGAGTGTCCGAGGATGACGTACTGTACGCCCGCATCCTTCAGCATTGCCGCGGAGATTTCTCCGGTATAAGCGCCCTTATCCTCGCAATACATGTTCTCGGCGCCAAGCTTGACATTGCTGCCCTTAATAGCTTCCGCAACCGGGCAAATGTCGATCGCCGGAACGCAGTATACAACATCCACATCCGGATTTTCAACAAGCGGTGCAAGCATCTTTACAAGTTCAACCGCTTCTGACGGGGTCTTATTCATCTTCCAGTTGCCGGCAATGATCTTCTTTCTGCTCATATTTGTACCCTTTCCTTTATAAAAGCACGGCGCGGAGCATAAATGCACCGCGCCGAATCCGATAATCGTGAAAAATTACTTGTCCTGGATCGCGGTGATACCCGGCATCTCACGTCCCTCAAGATACTCAAGAGAAGCGCCGCCGCCGGTGGAAACCAGCGTGATCTTGTCTGCAAATCCGAGCTTCTTGACTGCAGCTGCGGAGTCGCCGCCGCCTACGATGGAGATCGCATCAGTCTCAGCCAGAGCCTTCGCTACTGCGATCGTACCTTCTGCAAGCTTCGGGTTCTCGAATACGCCCATCGGTCCGTTCCAGACAACGGTCTTTGCGGACTTGACAGCGTCAGCGAACAGCTTCATGGACTTCGGTCCGATATCCAGGCCCATCTTATCAGCCGGGATCTTGTCGGAGTCTACATACTCGATCGCGATATCAGCGTCGATCGGATCCGGGAATGCTGCAGCAACGGCAGTATCTACCGGAAGCAGAAGCTGCTTGCCGAGCTTCTCAGCCTTCTCAACCATCTCCTTGCAGTAGTCAAGCTTGGTGTCATCTACCAGGGAAGCGCCGACCTCATAGCCCTTTGCCTTCAGGAAGGTGTAAGCCATACCGCCGCCGATAATGACGGAATCGCACTTTTCAAGCAGACGGCTGATAACGTTGAGCTTATCAGCAACCTTTGCGCCGCCGAGAACTGCCACGAACGGACGAACCGGATCCTCGACTGCATTGCCGAGATACTCGATCTCCTTCAGCATCAGATAACCTACTGCGGTCTCCGGAACGAACTTTGCAACGCCTGCGGTGGTGCAGTGTGCTCTGTGCGCGGTACCGAATGCATCCATTACGAAAATATCGCAAAGAGAAGCAAGCTCCTCCGAGAATGTATCAACGTTCTTTTCCTCTTCCGGTCTGAAACGGGTGTTCTGCAGAAGGATCGCCTCGCCGTCCTTCATAGCCGCGATTGCTTCCTTAACATTGTCACCGACAACAGCGTCATTGGCAACAAACTTTACTTCGGTACCAAGAAGCTCGGAAAGTCTCTCAGCGATCGGTGCCAGAGTCAGTTCCGGCTTTACGGTTCCCTTCGGCTTGCCAAGGTGGGAACAAAGGATCAGCTTCGCGCCGTCATTCATCAGCTTCTTAATGGTGGGAAGGGCAGCTCTGATACGGTTGTCGTCCGTGATCTTGCCTTCCTTCATCGGAGTATTGAAATCGCATCTGCAGAGGACTCTCTTGCCTTTTACGTTGATGTCATCTACGGATTTCTTGTTTAATCTTGCCATATTCTGTTACCTCCCATATGAACAATTATCTATAAAACAAGCCTGCGCCGGTGGCGCTGCGCGTTTTCGCAAACCTATGATAGTATACACCCATTTGTTGGTTTTGAACAGCAAAAATGCACAGTCGTCCTGTGCATTTTGTGTACATATCGCAACTTATTCGGCTTCTCTTTCCCTGATCAGCCCTTCGCCTTTCAGGATCTCTTTCATCATCCTGAGAACCTTTCCGCGATGGGAGATTTTGTTTTTCTCCTCCTCACTCAGTTCTCCGGATGTCATCCCCATCTCGGGAAGATAGAAGATCGGATCATAGCCGAAGCCTTCCCTGCCGCGGGATTCGTACGCGATTCTTCCGCGCATCTCGCCTTCCGCGTCATAAACACGTCCCTCTTCATCGATCGCCGAGATATGGCAGACAAAGCCGGCACCTCTTTTTTCTTCGGGCACATCCTTCATCTCATCGAGGATCGCCTGATTCTTGATCTTGTAGTCCGTATCATGACCCATCCAGCGGGCCGAGTGTACGCCCGGCGCGCCGCCCATGGCGTCGATGCAGAGTCCGCTGTCATCCGCCATGATGATCGTATCTTTCATATCTCCTGAAGGCTTCAGGATATCATAGATCTCACGCACCTTGATCAGGGCGTTGGCTGCAAATGTTTCCCCCGTCTCATCCGCCACCGAGTGTAGACCCATATCCTTCAGGGAGTAAACCTCCGCGTCGATATCCGCCAGGATATCCCGGATCTCCCTCATTTTGCCGGCATTGCCGGTCGCAAAAACAATCCTCATGGCATCACACTTTTCTGGGCGGCTTAGGCCCGAGATATGAATAAAAATAAGTTTTCATCATGCCGTTATAGATCTTGCGGTTCTTATCCGCTTTCCGCCCGAGATACTTTTCGGCATCCTCCCACGCCGTGATGACATACATGCTCCAGTCATCGAGCGCGGCAAACCTGCTTCCGAGCGCTTCATATACAGGGGGAAGATCCTTTTTATCCTCAAGCCGCTCTCCATACGGAGGATTGGTAATGATAAAGCCGTACTTTTTGGGATGGCTGAGATCGGCCACGTCCCGCTGCTGCAGGTGAACCAGATCGGAAATCCCCGCGAGACGTGCGTTCTCCCTGGCCGCCTTCAGTGCTTCCGGGTCGATATCGTAGCCCTGGATATCCGGTCTTTCCGAAAGTGCCCTGAGGCCGTCGGCCTTTCTGTCGCGTGCCTCATCATAGGCATCATACCACAGCTGTTTCTCCATCAGGTTCTTCCACCGGGTCGCGCTGAAATTCCGTTCCATCCCCGGCGCAATGTCCGCCGCCATCATGGCAGCTTCAATACAGAATGTACCGGATCCGCAGAAGGGATCCACCAGGATGCGGTCTTTACTCCAGGGCGTCAGCATGATCAGGGCGGACGCAAGGGTTTCCGTGATCGGCGCCTTGACCGTCATCTTACGGTATCCGCGCTTATGCAGACTGTCCCCGCTCGTGTCGATCCCAATAGTGATCACATCCTTATATGCAGAAACACGAAGCGCATACTCCGCGCCGGTCATCGGAAGACGCACTCCTTCGCGGTGGTACACTTTCTGCAGCCTGCGCACGATCGCTTTCTGAATAATGGTCTGAAAATCCTTTGGTGAAAAGAGCTTTGATTTGACAGAATTGGCCTTGGCGACCCAGAAACGGGCATCCCAGGGAAGATAGTTTTCCCAGCTGCAGCTTAAGACAGCCTCGAACAGTTCATCCCAGGTCCTTGCTTCAAACTCCGCGGCTTTCAGCAGGATGCGCTCAGGCGTGCGCATGAAAATGTTGCTCCTCGCGATCGCCCGTTCGTCTCCCGTAAATGTCACTTTGCCGTCCGAGACCCCACTGATCTCATATCCGAGCTCCGAAATTTCTTTTTTTGTGCAGGACTCCGTGCCAAAATGGCACGGAGCGATCAGTTCATAATTCATATTTTTTATCGTCCCCGACGGCCGAGGAGCCACATCACAAGCAAAATCATAAAGAATGGTGCCAGGATCGGATTCAGCGCCCCGAGGATACCGGCGAGCAGGGAGAATACGCACATCAGGATCAGCGCAAAGAGGATCAGGCTGAAGCAGCCCATGTTATATACATGGAAGCCGCTGCCGGTTTCCCGGTTGCTGCCGGTACTTCCCGAACCCTGATATCCGCTTCCGGATCCCTGATATCCGCTGCCTGACCCCTGATATCCGCCGTCGTATCCGGAACTGCTCTCACCGCCGCCGTGCCAGCCGGACGACTGGCCGGCATTGCTGCTGCTTCCGTTTCCGTAGATCTCCTTCGAATAATCCTGATCATCGTTCGTATACGGAATGCCATCCGCGCCGCTTTTGGCCGCGTCAATGATACTGCGCGCGATCAGCTGCGGATCTCCGAGGTCATCAAGCACGGAAGAAACACTCTTCCCTCCCGACACCTCAGAATCGATATAGTCCGAATAGTACTCAAGGTTCTTCACCACGAGTCTCTCCGGCAGTTCATAGGACAGGTACTCTCTTAACTTTGCCAGATAGTCGCGTTTCGTCATCGTACTCTCACCGCTGCAAAATCAAATATTTCTTCAACCGGAACGGTTGGTCAGTCTTCCTTTTTCACAATGCCGATACCGAGATCGTCAAGCTGCTTCGGATCTACCGGAGCGGGCGCGCCCATCATGGCATCGGAAGCATCCTTCAGCTTCGGGAACGCCATAACGTCACGAATGCTCTCGGCGCCGGCCATCCACATCGCGACACGGTCCAGGCCATATGCAAGTCCTGCATGAGGCGGAACACCGTACTTGAATGCTTCAAGCAGGAAGCCGAACTGCTCGTTCGCTTTTTCCGGAGTGAATCCAAGAACTTCCAGCATCTTCTCCTGAACATCCGCCTGATGGATACGTACAGAACCGCCGCCGATCTCTGTTCCGTTCAGAACGATATCGTAAGCCTTCGCTCTGACCCTGCCGGGATCGGAATCAATGTACTGCCAGTCCTCATCCATCGGAGCTGTGAACGGATGATGCATCGCGGTATAGCGCTGCTCCTCCTCGCTCCACTCCAAGAGCGGGAATTCCGTTACCCACAGGAACTTCCATGCGTTTTTATCGATCAGATCAAGTGTTCTGCCAAGCTCCAGACGCACATTGCCGAGGACGTTGCGGACAGTATCCAGCTTGTCAGCGGCAAATACCAGCAGGTCGCCCTTTTCCGCGCCCATGGCTTTGATGATTGCGTCGATCTCTTCGGGCTTCATAAACTTTGCGAAGGAGCTCTTATGGCCGCCGTCGTCCGCGCAGTTCACGCAGAGATACGCCAGGCCCTTGCCGCCGTAATACTTGGCAACATCCGTGAGAGCGTCGATCTTCTTACGGGGCATATGTCCCTGTCCCGGAACGCGGATACCGCGGACGGCACCCTTTGCTTCCAGTGCGGACTTGAACACGGCAAACTCCGAGTCCTTAACAACGTCGGAAATGTCAACGATCGGAAGATCGAAACGAAGATCCGGCTTATCGGAACCGTAGACATCCATTGCGGTCTGCCAGGTCATCCGGCGGATCGGAAGCTCCACATCCACATCCAGCACTTCCTTGAAGATGCGCTTTAAGAGGCCTTCGTTAACGCCGATGACCGTATCTACATCCGCGAAGGAAAGCTCCATATCGATCTGGGTAAACTCCGGCTGACGGTCCGCGCGAAGATCCTCATCGCGGTAGCAGCGCGCCAGCTGGAAATATCTGTCAAATCCGGAAACCATCAGCAGCTGCTTCAGAAGCTGCGGTGACTGCGGAAGCGCATAAAACTCACCCTGATGTACTCGGGAAGGTACCAGGTAGTCACGCGCGCCTTCCGGTGTGGACTTGATGAAGGTCGGCGTCTCGATCTCCAGGAATCCCTGCTCCGCCATATAGTTGCGGACGCTGATCGCCAGTCTGGAACGAAGGGCGATGTTTCTCTGCAGAGGCGCCCGGCGCAGATCAAGGTATCTGTACTTTAAGCGCAGTTCCTCTCTGGTATTGGTCTCATCCTCAATCTGGAAGGGAAGCGTCGCCGCCTCACTTAAGATCCTTAAATCCGTCGCTTCGATCTCGATCGCACCGGTCTTGATGTCCTTGTTGGCATCCTTGCCGCGGCTGCGGATGTTGCCGGTAACGGCAATGCAGTACTCGTTATGAAGACCTGCTGCCTTTGCAAATACCTCGCTTCCGCAGATGTCCTCTTCAAAAATCACCTGGATGATGCCACTTCTGTCGCGTACATCCGTAAAGATCAGACCGCCCTTGTTACGGGTCTTCTGAACCCATCCCATCGCGGTGACTGTTTTACCGATATCTTCTATCGTAAATTCTGCGCATCTTGCGGTCCTTTTCAGACCCTGCATGCTTTCTGCCATGATTCTGTGCTCCTTAATGCTGTGATTGATTTATCGTTTCAGTTCTTCCTTATAGAAGTCCCGGAATTCCGTATATCCGTAAGTGCCCAGATTTTCCTTCTGGAACTTTTTATTCTTCGCCATCCAGACAGTCAGGACCTGTCTGCCTGCCGCGCGCTCCGCGCCGGCTTCTTCAAAGATCCGGCTCAGACGGTCTGCAGGCATGCCCTTTTCGATCAGCCACGCGCTCTTCTTCGAATCCTTCAAAAGCTTCTGATAGTCGCCTTCCATCAGGATCGTCATGATACGCTCAAAACCGATGGAGAATCCGACTGCCGGAACATTCTGGCCGGTAAACTTGCCGACCATCTTGTCATAGCGGCCGCCGCCGCCGACAGAAGACCCGAACGCGTCGATCTTGACCTCAAAGATCGTACCCGTATAGTATCCCATACCGCGGACGAGCGTCGGATCAAAATGGATCACGATATTCCTTCCGGAAATGCCTCCGACAGACTCCATGATATCCGCCAGATTCTCGCCTGCTGCCAGCGCCTCTTCGGTGCCGATCCTCGACGCGAACTCCCTGACGCCTGCCGGTCCGTCTGAGAAACGGTCCAGGACATAGCGAAGCTTTGCGATGGACTCATCGCTATAGCCTGCTGATCTCAGCTCGTTATCCACGCCCTCAGCGCCGATCTTGTCAGCCTTGTCGAGCGTGATCAGGATATCTTCCGCGTCTTCTTCCGGGAGGCCCGCATAGCGGATCATCTCAAAGAGGAAACGTCTGTCGTTGATCACGACATAGTAGTTATATTCACCGAATCCGATCTTATCAAGCGCTTCCGTCGTCGCAAGGATCAGCTCCTTCTCCGCGAGGTTGGTCGCGTCGCCGAGGATGTCGATATCGCACTGCACAAACTGTCTGAAACGGCCTTTCTGCGGTCTGTCCGCACGGAATACCGGTCCGATCTGCAGCGCCTTGAAGGGCTGCGGCAGCTTCGAAGCGTTTGCCGCATAATAACGGCTTAAAGGCAGTGTCAGATCATAGCGGAGTCCCTCTTCTGTCAGGGACTGCGCGCCGCCCTCTGCAGCCGCGGCATTGCCGGCGAACTGTTCCAGTTCCTGCTGCAGCTTTTCACCGCGCTTTAATACCTTGAAGATCAGCTTCTCATTCTCACCGCCCTGCTTGCTGGTCAGGTTGCCGATGTGCTCCACGACCGGAGTCTCGATCTCGGTAAAGCCGTACCTGCGGTACGTCTCGCGGATCGTCTGCTGGAGCGCTGCACGGACTTCCATCTCCGCAGGCAGTATGTCTCTCATGCCGGTGACCGGCTTTTTATCAAATGCCATATCTATCCTCCAATATACAAATACAGAGTATGTATTATACCACAGGAGCCGGACCAAAGTCCACTCAATCAGTCCCGGTCTCACCCAGTGATTTTTCCAAAAGATCTGCCGCCGCCCGGATCTGGGTATCCTTCTCAAGATCCGTTTCCTCGCCGCCGGCAAAGTTGACCTTTGCAAAGGTCACGTCATCAAAATCTTCAAACTCGACCGCAAGCGTCGGTTCGATTCCCTTACCGTGGATCAGGTCGCCGCCCGGAAGACGATACTGATTGGTCGTAAACTTCACGGCGGACTGGTCGCTCAGTTGATAGACAGACTGCACGATACCCTTGCCGTAGGTCTTCTCCCCGACGGACGCGTATCCGTAGTCCATCATAACGCCTGCAAAGATCTCCGCTGCCGACGCGCTGCGGCTGTTGACGACAAGCACGATGGGAAGCTGGTTTGAGGTCTTGTCTTCCGCGTAGTATACCGTTGCCTTCTCACTGCGGTCTTCCACCGAAAGCAATACGGTGCGTCCGCCGGAAGAAGGCACGGCGTTTTCGCCTCCGTTCACCACTGTGAGATGGTCGTCCAGCACGTAATCCAGCATCCGGAGTGCCACGTTCATGTCCCCGCCGCCGTTGTTGCGAAGATCGACGACGATGCCCTTCGCGCCCTGGTCCTTCAGCTGCGTCCAGACATTTTTAAATTCCTTTTCCGTCATCAGGTTGAAGGAAGTGATGCTCACATATCCGAGATCCGTACCGGGCATCATGATCCCCCGCACGGTAATATCCAGGATCTGTGCTCTTCCAACCGTCAGTTCGAGTTCCTCTCCGTCGCGCAGGACCGTGAGATCCACTGTAGTTCCGGCAGGTCCTTTGATATGCATGGAGATTGCTTCATCCAGGCTCATCTCCCTTAAGTCGACGCCGTCCGCCTTGATGATGATATCGTCCGCCTCAATGCCGGCTTCCTTTGCAGGTCCCTGCGAATTGACGCTGATCACCAGGATGCCGTTTGTTTCCGGATCAGTCTGGACCGTAACGCCGATTCCTTCATAGCTGCCGTTATTACGCTTCACTTCCTCCGCATAATCCTTTACGGAGTAATACTGCGCGTATTTGTCCTCTCTCGTCAGGCCGTACAGCATGCCGGTAAAAATGCCGTCCGTGACGTCCTGCACGTTTTCATCATAGAGATAGGCGCTGCCGATCAGGGTCTGGATCTCCTTCATCTTGCGGTTGATCTCCGGCATATTCAGGCTGCCGTCCTTTGCCTGCGCATCAAACTTATAGTAGGGCATGCGGATCGTCAGGACCCCCAGCCTGCCGAAAGAGATCATAAGATACCCGCGTACCAGGACGACGCCGACCAGCACTGCGATCAGCGCCGCAAAAAAGCCGCCCATAAACGGGACAAATACACTCCGTCGGCGCTTTTTTGCTCTGCCGGCAGGATGTTCGCCGTCATGCTCTTCTTTTTCCTGCACCGTGGATGCTTCTTTTAAATCCTCTGTTTTTATCTGTTCCTGCAGATCTTCGTTCATTGATTCTCCATCTGTCCGGCTGCTTACGGCCTGACATAATTGAGCGGATTGACATATCCGCCGTTGATACGGATACCGAAATGCAGATGCGGTCCGGTAGAATAACCCGTGGAACCGACTGCGCCGATCGTATCCCCGCGCTTTACGCTTGCGCCCTTTGAAACGCCGAGCGACGAAAGATGCATATATACGGAATAAACACCGCCGCCATGGCTGATCATGATATAGTTGCCCGCCGAGGAAGAATACTGGGAGATCACTACGGTTCCTCCTGCCGCGGCGACGACCTTGCTTCCGGTCGGTGCGCCGACGTCGACACCCTTGTGGTTCGTCGAAGCGCCCTCGGTCGGCGACTCACGGTCACCGAAGCCGGAGGTGATGCGGCTGTGTCCGGGACACGGCCAGGTGAAGCTGATGTTGCCGATCGTCATCGGCTCAAACTTCTTGCCCTCGGCCTCTGCTTTCCTGCGGGCTTCTTCCTCCTGCCGGCGGATCTCCGCCTCGATCGCTGCGATATTGTTTTCCTCCGCGCGGATCGCCGCCTGGATGCCGGCAATGTTTTTCTGCATCTCGGCAGCTTCATTTTCCGCCGCTTTGATCTTGGCGTTATACGATGCCAGTTCGTTCGTCTTATCCTGCTGGAGCTTACTGACGGATGCCTGCCGTTCCTCGACCTCGGCCTTCGTCTGTTCAAGCAGCTCCTTTTCGCTGATCAGCTCCGCTTCCTTCGCTGCGACAGCTTCTCTGGCGGAAACATATTCGTCCAGTTTATTTCGGTCATAAACGGAAACATTTTCAATATATTCCGCTTTATTTAGAAGATCCGAAAAGCTTCCGGACTGGAACATGATGTCCAGAAGGTTTTGATTGCCGTGCTCATACATGTACCGGATGCGTTGCTTCATAGACGCATACTGCTGCCGCTCTGTCGCCTTTGCCTCTTCCAGCTGTATCTCCGTCACAGCGATGTCCTGCTCGGTTGAAGCAATATCCGCTTCCAGCCCTGCGATCGTCTGCGCGATCTCCGCCAGTTCCTGGTCCAGCTTTGCCACATACGCCGCAGCATCTGCCTTCAGCTTGTTCAGCTCGGCAAGCTTCTGTTCTACGGCATATTTATTGCTTTTGATCTCCTCGATCTTTTTCTTGTTGTCGCTGATCTTTTTTTTGGAGTCGTCGATCTCCTGCTGCTTGTTATCCGCAAAAGCAGACAGCATCCCCGTCTGCGGCCAAACCGCAGCAAACAGGACCGCCGCAAGCAGCGCTCCTGTTATGATTCGGAATTTTCTTACTGACCCGGTCATACTGCGCATCCGGATCACACTTTCAGATGTCTGCGGATCGTCACGAATGAAACGACCATGCCCATGCCGGCGCCAAGGATCAGGCCCGCAGCGAGCATCGTGGGATAGACTTCCCGCAAGGGTAACAGCTCTGCCACGCCCGAAAGCGCGCTGAGAGATCCCGAAGCGCTGATCTTCTCCGCAACATATGCTTCCGCCCGGCTGTAGATCAGTCGGATCAGGATCAACGGGATAGCCGCACCGATCAGGCCGAGCACGGTTCCCTCTACGACAAAGGGTGCGCGGATCATGGCATTGGTGGCGCCGATCAGCTTCATGATCTCATTTTCCCGCTTCCTGAAATGCGCAGCGAGAGTGATCGTGTTGCTGATGAGGAATACAGAGATCGCAAAAAGGATCGCAATGATCGCGAGCGATACAGCCGAGATCACGCGGTTCATGCTGCGCAGGGCAGACACGACCGTGTTCGCGTAGTTCACTTCACGGACAATGTCGAACGTACGGATAAAAGCAACTTCCGCTTCCTGATCTTCTATATTATCCAGAAAGATCTCGTAGCTGTCACTCTGCGCAAGCGGATTGTCATCCGCAAACGCTTCCGCCAGTTCCGCTTCCCGGTCGCCGAAATAGTCTTCCTTAAACTTCGCCCAGGCCTCGTCCGCGGAAGTATAGATGATCTCCTTCACGCCGCCGTTTTCTTCGACCGCCTTGCGGAATGCTTCCTTTTCCTCCATCGTGGCATCTTCATGGAAAAACACCGTGATGCCGATGGTCGTTTCCGCCTGCCATGCAATATGCTGCACATTCATGACGATCGAGTAGAAAAGGCAGAACAGGAAAATGCAGGCCGCGATCGTTGCCGCGGACGCGGATGAGAACAGTATATTCTTGCGCAAATTGGAAAAGCCCTGCTTCAGGCAGTACAAAACTGTATTCATACGCCGGCGCTCCTTCCGTTTGCGGCAGGCTCTTCCGCCTCCCACGGGACTTCATCCGTATCAATGAGATCCGCAGCGTCATTGGCATTATACTCCGGATGCAGTTCGGAAACAGCCTTCTCTTCAGGCCGGTACACTTCTTCCTGTACTCTGACGCTCCGTTCCCTGCGGGACCTGCCCGTGGGACGATAATCGGAAAAGAATGCGCTGATCGGTCTGCGCATGTCTTCCCCGTTGGTATCCCTGATCACAGAACCCTTTTCCATCACAATGACACGCTTATCAACAGACTCCACCAGTTCCCTGGAGTGGGTGATCACAACGACTGTCGTGCCCATTTCGTTGATATCCAGAAGCAGGTTCATGATCTCGATGGAATTCTTTTCATCCAGATTGCCCGTCGGCTCGTCCGCAAGGATGACGGACGGACGGTTGATCAGAGCCCGCGCGATCGCGACCCTCTGCTGCTCGCCGCCCGAAAGCTGGTACGGCATGTTTTTGTACTTTGCAGAGAGGCCGGTCAGCTTCAGCATCTCCGTGACATTCTCACGGATCTCCCGTTTGGACGCACCGATGACTCTCTGGGCAAAGGCAATATTCTCATAAACATTACGATCGTTCAGAAGCCGGAAATCCTGGAATACGACTCCGATGTTTCTTCTGAAGCGCGGGATATCTCTCTGCCGGATACTGCTCAGGTTCCAGCCGCTGACGATCACGTCACCCTCTGTCGGCTTCAGTTCTCTCGTAATCAGCTTAATGAGCGTAGACTTGCCCGAGCCCGATCTTCCCGTAAAAAACACAAACTCTCCGTCGTGAATACGGAGGTTTATGTCCTTGACCGCGCGATTGCCGGTCTCATATGTTTTACTGACATTAACAAATTCAATCATACAGCCTGTCCCGCACTTAATAGTCGATTCTGTCCATATAGTCCATATATTTGACGACCATCAGCGCGATCTTGAAGGTAATGGCATCATCAAAGATCCGAAGATCCAGTCCGGTAGTCTTCTGAAGCTTATCCAACCTGTAAACAAGTGTATTGCGGTGGATGAACAGCTGGCGGGAAGTCTCGGAAACATTGAGATTATTCTCAAAGAACTTATTGATCGTTGCCAGTGTCTCATCATCGAACTCGTCCATCGTTCTGCCGCCGAAGATCTCACT
This sequence comes from Lachnospiraceae bacterium, assembly GCA_017455005.1. Taxonomy (GTDB): domain Bacteria; phylum Bacillota; class Clostridia; order Lachnospirales; family Lachnospiraceae; genus Avilachnospira. The sequence goes on from JAFTBX010000154.1 coordinate 16,516, forward strand.
GATAAACATACGGCACAGATTGATCGGCAGCTGGTAGATCAGCCGGCCGATTCCGAGACCGCTGTAAGCGATCACATCCTCATCTTCATAGAAAATGCGGCGGACATCATGCGCAAGCTTTGCTTCTTTATAAGACTTGGAGACATCCTTCAGTTCATCTACAGCGGAACCATAGGAGATCTTGGTCTCAATGCCGGCTTCCGCGAGCATGTTGTAGATCTGCGTTGCCTCTTCTTTCATTTCGGCATCCGCCTGTGATCTGTCTTTAAGTTCATGGACAATAACCTGGTTCTCCTCGTCGATGCTCGTAACAAAGTCATTACTCTGCGTCGAGACCATCTGACGCAGCAGTTCACCGACCGATGAATCATGGCCCTTCGTCTCGATGATGAACACGGCCCTCGGCTGCTTAAACTCGATATGAAGCTTTTTCGCACGGTTAAAGATGTCGATCTGAAGGAGGTTATCCAACAGGAGGTTTTTAACAAAGCTGTCCTTGTCAAGCTTCTCCTTGTAAGCCTGAATCAGGCTCTCGATCTGAACCACGATCAGGCGCAGTGCCATGCCGGCATTGTCCGCATCCTTTCTGACAACAGCAACAAACTCCGTTTCACCGTTATCGCCGATCGTGCCGAAAAGATAGTCTCCCAGCTCCTGAGAAACCTCTCCGCTTCTTAAAAAGGCTGAAACTGCCTTCTCGTCAAAGCCTGTCATGTCGCCTCTGATCGCGACCATCTTTCCACCGATATCAAAGACCGCAGCGTCGACCTGCGTGATCGTTGCGATCTCCTGTAATGTGTTCTGTACGATCTGGTTTGCAACCATAATTATCTCCTTCTGCTATCCTTCGAGCCGGAATACGTCAGCATTAGTAACTATTCAGCATATTTTCACCAATAATGTACTGCAATTTTGGTCAAATTGCAATAACTCTTTAAAAACTTTAACAAATTTAGCATGTTCTTTTTGTGCATATTTGAGCAGTGGACGAATGTTTAGAAAAGATTAAGAATTTGAACCCCGTTTCCGATGTTCATATTTGCAATGAAAAGTGATAGTATTGTAAACAGAAGGAGTCCCTGAAGCACCGGACAGGGACAATTATAGCACATGGAGTAATTATGAACGTATTATTCTATCTGACGCCCAAGTGCGACTGCGCCTACATCGAGGACCGTGACACGCTGCGTCAGGCGCTGGAAAAGATGGAGGCCCGCCGATATTCCGTCATTCCCATTCTTGACAAAAAGGGACATTACGTCGGAACCATCACCGAGGGCGACCTGCTTTGGAACATTAAAAACAAATTCCATCTTGATCTCAGGGAAGCGGAACGCATCAATATCACTGAGATCGACCGGACCAGGGACTATATGCCGATCTCCATCCGGTCCAACATGGAGGACCTGATTGAACTGGCGCTGCGTCAGAACTTCGTTCCTGTATGTGATGACAATGACAGTTTCATCGGTCTGGTGACCCGTCAGGAGATCCTGCGCTATGTCAAAAAGAAGCTGGATGCTCTTGAAAAGCCAACTGAATAACGGTATCAAAAACCGGGGCCTTGTCTTCGAGAGAGACGGGTCCCGGTTTTATTCTGCGGTTTACACCATAGCGGCGCGGTACCCTTCGGGGCCGCCGGCTCGGCGGCTGCTGCGCTTTATGCCGCTACGCCGCCGGCGCCCGAAATCCACGCCGCTTAGCTATCTTATTCAATCTTTCAATAGACGGACCGTGTCCTTGTCGCGGTCGAGCTCGACAATGCGGTTTTTGTAGAGATGACCAAGTGCCCGCTTGAACTGGTTTTTGCTCATGGCATAAGTCTCTTCGATAAACGCGGCGTCGGCTCTGTCTCCGTAGGGAAGGAAACCGTTGTTGCGGCGAAGCTCATAGAGGATAACGTCCGCATCCTCCTGAACGGTCTTATAGAGCTTGTCCCTGATCAGAAGGTCCAGCTTGCCGTCCTCCCGTACTTTCGCGACTCTTGCTTCCACTTCATCGCCATACTCATAGTTTTTAAATGTCTCACGAATCGGTACCAGTCCGTAATACCTGTTGTCTACGGCGACAAAGATGCCAAGGTCCGGATTGATCTCGTAGACAAAACCGGTGACTCTGTCATCTTCCTTGTAGGGGCTGTGCCTGTCGAGATGGCTGTAGACGCGCATGGTCGCCGCCTGTCTGCCCGACTTATCCTTGTAGAGCCATACCAGCACTTCATCGCCCACCTCGGGACGATGGATCTGCTCCTTAAAGGGAAGCAGCACCTGCTTCGGAACGCCGTTATCCAGAAATGCGCCGATGCTTGTGACCGCTGCCACCTCGAGGATGCCGAGTTCGCCATCCTTCAGGATCGGCGTGCGCATGGTCGCGGTAAGACGGCCGCCCTTATCCTCGTAAAAGTAGACGGTGACCACATCTCCCGCTGCCGGGCGTCCGATCTGCTCCGCAAACGGGATCAGGACCTTGCTGCTTTCCGCGGATCGTTTCCCGTATCTGCCGTTCAGGATCTCCTCCGGAGCTTCTACAAAAGCGCCGATCTCACTGACTGTCGTCACCTTCAGGCTGTAAGCCTTGCTGAATGTGGAGTCTGCAGCGGGCTCCTGACGATTTCTGCCGCCGTCACGCCTGCCGTAATCCTTTTTGGACCGGTCGTTTCTGTCATAACCCGAACGTCCATAATCGCGGCGGTCGGACCCGCCGCGGTTTCCGTTGTGGTCATATCTGTCCCGGTCATATCCGCCGCGGTCATTCCGCGGCTTATCTCCGAATGTTTCCTTTTTTCCTGTCCTCGGCGGTGTCTTGAACTTGCCGGAATGTACGACAACGGATGCCGCCGCGTTTCCGCCTCGTCTTCCCTTGCCCTTCTTCGGGGCGCTCACTTCCGCTGCCGGTGCCGAAGACTCCGAAGCATCAAAAAAAGTCTCCTCTGTGTCGCAGGGATAACCCGGATTCTGTTCCGGTTCGTCACATGGGTAGGCTTTGGGGTTAGTGTCATTATTCATCTTAAGTCTCTCCGTTCTGACCGGGCTTACTGTTCCGCCAGCGGCAGTCCGCCCCCCGGTATGGAGAAAGGATATACTATTTTGTGTGAAATGTCCAGTGCTGAACAAGGATTTTATCTGTTCAGACAAAAATTGAGGGATCATCGCTTTCTCTTTGCGATGATCCCTCATCTTGAATGTGCCATTGGATCGTACCTGTTCCTTTCTCTTCTGAAAATCCTTTGCGGCTATTCAGTTGTATTCTATCTTAAGGGCTCCTTTCCTGTCCGGATCTTAC